>DAIQQD010000006.1:0-3314 GCA_036787015.1 Chloroflexota bacterium | reverse complement strand
AAGTTGGCCAGCCCCCAGAGAACGTTTACCAACGGTGGTGATTCACCGACGCCCGGCGGGGAGGCGAACGGGCTCTGGAACCGCTTCCCGGATACGCCGTTCACAAAGTGGGGCACGCCGTTGACTAGAATAGCGCCAGCCGCGAAATATGCCAGATATGCGTACCACTCCATATCCGTCCCTCCCTGGCCAGTTTGACCTGACTCTACTATGGCGATCGTGTCCGGTCAAACAAGAGACCGCGGCACTCCCTCATCGCTTCGCTATCCCCCTGCGCCCCAGAAGGGTTCACCATCGAGCGAAGTCACTGGAAGAGGTCGATAGTGGGAAGAAGCTCAAGGATCCGTTAGCCAACCCGTGTACAGCTTTTGTATCAGAGCAGTCGCCGTTTGCCAGATGGATCAACTCTCGTGATGTTTTCCCAGAACTCACTGCCGCGGGGGTTCTTGCTTGCGAAGACCAGCATGTACAGACTTACCCCGCGGTTCTTGACCGCTTGCTTATCACCGACATAGACATGTCCCAGGCTTCCGAGTTGCGTCTCATAGAGATGCAGGAGACGCAGCCCCTTCTGCCTTGCTCCTCCCTGGTCCTTCTCGCAGAGGTCACGCCACTGGGTCGTGCCGAAGTATCTGTCGAATTCGGCTTCGCATCCTGGGTCCTTCTGCAGTTGGTACGGGAGTTGCCGCTTTATGTTCATCCCGAGAGGGAAGTTCACCAGCAGGTCCATTCGCGTACCTTTGGAGAGCTTCTGGAGAGTCACAAAATCAACCTGAATCCCAGGAGGATCAACAAACGCAAATCCGATGGTTTCGGGGCCAAGAGCCTCTATCTGCCGCACCAAGGCATCGATGCACTCGTTTGCATCAGCGCGGATGATCTTCACTTCTTTTCCTGGCAGAGACCCCATACCGGACTTCCGTTTCTCCAGAGCGTCTGTGCAGCGAGACGATATGTCTACGAAGAAGTAGTGTGTAAACGCCTCGCGTAGAGCGATGAGCGGCGAGCCATCCTCGAAATCTCCGTGGGGCCGAACCCTACAGCGCCCCGGGCCACAAAACAGGTCGACGAATACCCGGTTGCGCCACTTGTTCTTCATGCCAGTAGTGAAGATCGAGCAGTAGCGGCTCAGGTAGAAGAGCTTGTCCCTGGACCAGGAACCTACACAGCGAGAGGGGAGCCCATCTCTGTCGAGTTGGAGATCACAGCAGTCGTCCGTGGTGTTGGCTTCTCTGTCATCGCAACCACGGCACTGTCTCTCGTAGTACATCTGCTACCTGGCGGCCAATCCTGGCAACAGCACTCCTTGAAGAGAGACCTCTTGGCGGATAGGCATCTCTTCCCACATGGCTCCGTCAAGGACTCGCCCGGCCAGATCTTTGCGTTTGCCACCCCACTGCTTGAAGAAGAACGGTATGCTCTCACTTCTGCACCGGTCCCGCAGTGCCCTTGCCCAATCTGCCTTCATGGGTCTGGCGTGTGGCCCACTTTCTCCTCCCAGGATGACCCATTGCACCCCCGCAAGATCGAGGTCGACCGGGCTCAACAACGGCTCGAATGATATGAACCTCACAGAAGCCGGCACCTTCAGAAGGTGCGCAAGCCTGTATGCGTTGGATTGGTCCTCAATGCTGACACCTAGCCATACGTTCGGCGGCCAAGGCAGTTCAGAAGAGAGCTCTGCAAGACGCTTGGCTCGCTTTGTGAGCACTTGGAATCTGTGATGTGGCGCACACCTCATCACATCGAAAACAGCTTCAATGAACCCGTCAGGTACTTGTTCATGGAAGAGGTCAGACATGCTGTTGACGAAGATCATCCGCGGTCGTTTCCAGCGAAGTGGGAGGTCGAGCACTTCTGGGACGGTGCGAAGGTCAAAGCCCTTTTCATAAGGGTGGCGAGGAATTCCTCGCCAACGTTCGGCAAAGGTCTCCGCGTAGCAGTATCGGCAGCCTTCGCTCACCTTCGTGCAGCCTCGGACCGGATTCCAGGTAGCCTCAGTCCATTCAATACTTGATCTGTCTGCCACGCATGACTCCTAGTACTTGGTTGTATTAATCAGCGTTAGGTCTTTTGAGTGGTTATGACTTAGCCCCAGAGCTTATGGAATTACGCTTAATAACACAAGTAGGTACTAGTCTAGATTTGGTTCTTGAGCGACAGAACTGGGCACGGTGACACCCTACACAGCATGCCTGGATTCTATGTTCAGAGGGAAGCAGTGTCAATAGGCCGGACGGTATCCCCGCCTATCCCGAAACCATGCCGATCCGGTATCATATTCTTTGGACCCTATCATCAAAAACAGGTTGGAGGATCGAGATGGACGTTAAGGGAAAGACTGCTTTTGTTACCGGAGGCGCCAGCGGGCTGGGAGAAGCCACCTCGCGTCGCCTTCATGGGGCCGGCGCCAATGTGATGATCGCCGACTTCAACCGCCAGAATGGAGAGGCCCTCTGCAAGCAGCTGGGCGCCAGGGCTGCCTTCGCTGAAGTCGATGTGACCAAGACCGAGACGGTGAAGGCCGGGGTCGAGTTGGGTGTCAAGACGTTCGGCGCTATTCACATCCTGGTGAACTGCGCCGGAAGCGGATGGGTGGGGAAGACGGTGGACAAACAGGGCCCGCACGATCTGGATGCATTCAAGAAGATCGTCGACTTGAACCTGATTGGCACCTTCGACTGTCTCCGCTGGGCAGCATTTCACATGCAGAACAACCAGCCCAACGAGGATGGCGAACGGGGGGTGATCATCAATACCGCCTCGGTAGCCGCCTTTGAGCCGCAGATGGGGCAGGTGGCCTACGCCGCTTCCAAGGCCGCCGTGGTGGGGATGACCCTGGCGATCGCCAGAGACCTGGCCCGCAGCGGCATACGGTGCTGCACCATCGCCCCGGGGACGTTTGATACCCCTCTCACGGCCCTCATGCCGCAGCCGATGAAGGACGGCATCACCCAGCACATCCCGTTCCCCAGGCGCTTTGGGCGACCGGAGGAGTTCGCCGTTCTGGTCCAACAGATCGTGGAGAACGCGTTCTTCAACGGGGAGACCATCCGGTTGGACGGGGCCGTCCGTTTCCCGCCGAAATAGCGCTGATGCGCCCAGGAGAGCCAGAATGTTGACCGGGGTTCCCGGGCCCTAGCCCCGCACCCCACGCCCCGCAAACGGGTCGCGCGGTATGCCCGCGAGGCCGGCATCCCTGGTAACAGGCGCCGCCTTGTAGAGCAGCTCATTCAGTCTGGCTGGGTTGCTGCTCCTAGCCATGGCGGCTTCCTGGGAGACCATTTCCTTCTTCACCAGGTCGGCCATGGCCA
>DAIQQD010000271.1:0-2683 GCA_036787015.1 Chloroflexota bacterium | reverse complement strand
AGGCCATAATCTACGAAATCACCGGCGCCAGGGTAGCTCGGGTCAAGGATGACGATACCGGCTTCAACCTCCTGCAGCCTGGAGCCTAGAGGAACTGATCCACTGCAATCCGCCAGGCCAGACCGAACCACGACCTGGCCAATGCGCAGCATCCTCCATTCTCAACTGCGTTCTCTCGCGCGGTCTGTGCTATAATCCCTTCGCCGAGTTCTGACCATGAGAGTGCTTATCCTGGCTCCGTTTGCTCACTCAGTGCTGGACAGGATGAAGCAGCAACTGGATGTCATTCACGAGAACTGGATGGATACCAAGAGGCTCCTGTCCTCCCAGGAGTTTGTCCGGCGCATACAAGAGCAAGATATCCCCATAGTGGTGGTCGAGGCGGATTTCGTGCAGCGCGAGGTGTTCCAGAAAGCCCCGCGACTCAAGTTCCTCGGAGTCTGCCGGGCTGATGTCGTCCAAGTTGACGTGGCTGCTGCCACCGAGCATGGCATCCTGGTGGTGAACACGCCAGCCAGGAACGCTGTGGCTGTAGCCGAACTGACGGTGGGGCTGATGTTGTCCCTGCTGCGCAGGATCCCGGCGGCTCATGACATGGTATCATCGGGCAAATGGGCTGATCCCACCGATGCCTATTTCCACATGCGCGGCAGTGAATTGTGGCGAAGGACGGTTGGTATCGTCGGCTTCGGAGCCATCGGACGGCAGGTTGCCAGGAGGCTCGTGGCATTTGAGTCCACGGTTGTAGCGTACGATCCCTATGTTGGTTCAGAGGAGATGAAGGAGCTGGGTGTCGCCAAGGTGGAGTTGGACGAGATCATGAAGCAGTCGGACATCATCACGGTTCACTGCACGACGACTCCCGAGACGGTAGGGCTGATTAGCGCTCACAGGCTATCTCTGATGAAGCCGACCGCTTTCTTCGTGAATGCCGCCAGTGCCTACGTGGTTGATGAAAGCGCACTGGTCCAAGCCCTCAAAGAGAGACGCATTGCCGGGGCGGCCTTTGACGTGTACAAGAACTGGCCCGTCAAGCCAGACGATCCCATTCTGAAACTGGAAAACGTTGTTCTGACGCCCCATATCGGTGGGGCAACGGACGAGTCAGTGCTGCGCCATTCCCAGATGATGGCTGCTGACATCGAGAGGTTTCTGAGAGGAGAGCGCCCCAGGAACCTGGTAAATCCTCAAGTGTGGAAGTAAGGTGGCGGCGCGCAAGTACGTCCTCGCCATCGACGCCGGATCGAGCGGTTGTCGAGCCCTGGTTTTCGATGTAGCCGGCCCTGTTGTCTCCTCAGCCTGCCGCAGGTGGACATACGATTCGCCCCCCGATATTGGCCCCCTTGGAAGGGAATTCAACCCTGCCGCCTTTTGGGATGCCATCTGTCACGTGAGTCGGGAGAGTGTCAGTAAGGCTGGCGTCAGGCCATCTGACATCCTGGCCGTCAGCAGCGCTGGCCAGAGACAAGGCGTCGTCTTCCTCGACAAGGACGGCAACGAGCTATACGGTGGTCCTAATAATGATCTAAGAGCCCTGATGGAGGGCTTCTCCATCGATGCCGAGCACGGCGAGGAGTTGCGCCACACAACGGGCCATTCACCAGCGTTCCTATTCGCGCCGGCCAAACTGCAGTGGTTCAAGGCCAACCGCCCGGCCGTCCATGACCGAATAGCGACCATGCTTACGATCAACAACTGGATTCTCTACCGCTTGTCCGGACGGCGCGTCGCCGAGCCGTCCGGCGACAGTGACACCGGGCTGGTGGACATTGGCGGTTCGTGCTGGTCGCCCCATCTTCAGAAGGCTTTCCACTTGGCCCAAGGGTTTTGCCCCGAAATGACTGCCGCTGGGACATGCGTAGGGGTGGTCAGTGCAAAGGCGGCCGACCAGACCGGCCTCGCGCCTGGCACATCAGTCGTTGTGGGTGGAGCCGACACCCAGTGCGGCCTTCTGGGCATGGGAGTGAGAGATCAAGGCCAGGTGGGGATTGTGGCTGGGTGGAGCGCAGCCATTCAAATGGTCACAGACGGACCAATCGTGGACTCGAGCGGCAGGATCTGGTCCAGCTGTCACGTCCTGCCCAAAAAGTGGGTCTTGGAGAGCAATGCCGCGGAAGCTGGAGGCGCCTACGACTGGCTGAATCGGCTTCTGTTCGAAGGCGCCGATTCGGAGGAGGACACCTACACGATGATGGACAGGATGGCCGGGGAATCGCCGGCAGGTTCAGGTGGCGCCGTGGCATTCATCGGACCCAGAACTATGGACATGAGTCGCCTGAAGCCCCTGTTGGGGGGAGTCCTCTTCCCGATCACTCCGAGTGTGACTGAGGTGGAGAGGAAACACATCATCAGGGCTGTACTGGAGAACCTCTGCTTTGCCTTCAAGGCGAACTGCCGTCAGCTTGAGGAGACTTCACATCTCAAGATTGAATCGGTCAGTATAGGGGGAGGTCTGGCGCGAAGTCAGACTCTGGGGCAGATTCTGGCCGATGTACTGGCGATGCCGGTGGAATACTATGGAACGGCTGAGGTGACATCGTGGGGGGCCGCCATGTGCGCTGCTGTCGGGGCTGGGGTCTACGCTGATCTGGTCAAGGCCGGGGCCGCAATGGGCCCCGTGCCCAAAACGGTCAGCCCGGACGAGCATGGCGTCCATGACTACGCCAGGTACTACGAGAAGTGG
>DAIQQD010000070.1:0-9744 GCA_036787015.1 Chloroflexota bacterium | reverse complement strand
GAGATCTCGGTTTCTGAACCGGACCCTCAATGACTGTGGGGATATGAAATCTCACGCGGAGGTTATCCCACGTTTCGGCGGACTGCGCGGGGATTATCTTCTCCGGTATGTACTTGCAGATCCCCGCAACGACAGCACAGAACTTCCACGAGTTGTCAACATCCTGTGGTACGTACTGGTCAGCAACTACCAGAAGAGAGGCGCGGACATCTTCAGGCAACTTGCCTATACCATCTACAATAGATGTCTTGACCTTCGGCGGAACGCGCCTGTCCAGAAGGTTCACGTAGAAGAGCAGGAGTCTCCGGGGCACAAAAGCGTTTACGGCCTTGACCTCCAAGCCTATCACCTTGTGGGAGATGTTTCTGGCTGGAGACCCAAGTCTGCGGAACCCTTTCACTGAAGCCATTCCAACACCCTCCTTATGAGTAGTCTTGCCTTAGACTGTGACCACAGAGGAATGCCGATGTGGGATTCGCTTAAGATAATACCACGCTAGTTGATAGAGGCTGTCAAGAGTTTCCTACAGGATGTAACGAATATGTAACTCAAGCTACTGTCTACCGGAGTACCACCCGGCCGCTATTGGCTGTCAACCTCAGCTTGGATCGGAGGGGGATGTCTAGTGACCGTCTGGGGCTGAAGGGGGAGGGGTAGAGCTTGAAGGTTTACGAGTTGTTGATGGGCTGACTACTCTGGGCTTGTCCGGTTGTGGCCTTGAGTTTGCAGGACACAAGCCACCATAACGCCAAATAAGTAATGGCGAGAAGCGAAAATGCTTCTACTAGCACTGCTGGCAACGAGGGGTCCATGAAGGCCAGTATTGCAGACCAGCCGAATAGAACAGCGATACCCAGTCCCCAGATAACAGCCAGCCGTCGGTAATCTTCAGTCAAGGCAGACTGACACTTAGAGCAACGCCATTCTGCCCTCAGGCCACTATGCCAAAAGCAATTCCATCCTTGTGGATGCCCACAACTAGGGCATTTCTTGTGTCCAGGCTTGTGGAGAGGCGGATTAAACCACGCCATCTGTCAATTCACCCTCTGTTAACAACTCGCTCGCGATATCATATCACACACCCTCAGGCTGGGTATGAAAGAGGGTGAACATCTCTGCCACCCTTCGATAATGGGAATCATTAGAGGAAATGGTTGCAGTCAGTGAGGGACTCATGGTCGGGGCGGTCGGATTCGAACCGACGACCACCTGAACCCCATTCAGGTGCGCTACCAGGCTGCGCTACGCCCCGATGACCAGGAATACAAAGCGGCGCCTTACATAGTATACCGCAAGGCGCCGCTGGATTCGACTGAGCTAGACTTCGCGGAACTCGCCCTCTACAGTCCCTTCATCGGGTTTGCCCTTGCCGGGGCCTGGTCCCTCGGCTCCGGGGGGAGCCTGGCCGCCGGGGGGCGGTGCTCCGGGTTGCTGCTGGTAGACGCTGGCCCCGATCTTCTGCATGGTCTCGGTCAGTTCCTGCACGGTACGGCGAATGTAGGCAGCATCCTGGCCCTGCAAGGCGGACCGGACGGCGGCGATCTTGCCTTCGATCTGTTGCTTCAGGTCAGCCGGTACCTTGTCACCGTGCTCTCGCATGACCTTCTCGGCCTGGTAGACCAGGTTGTCGGCCGTGTTGCGGGCTTCAATCTCCTCTTTCTTCCTCGTGTCATCGGCGGCATGGGCTTCGGCGTCCCGTGTCATCTTTTCGACCTCCTCCTTGGACAGGCCGCTGGAGGCGGTGATGGTGATCTTCTGCTCCCGCCCGGTCCCCTTGTCTTTGGCGCTGACGCTGAGTATTCCGTTGGCATCGATGTCAAAAGCAACCTCGATCTGGGGCATGCCGCGCGGTGCCGGCAGGATGCCGTCCAGGATGAATCTCCCGAGCGTCTTGTTATCTCCGGCCATGGGTCTTTCCCCTTGGATGACATGGACCTCGACACTGGGTTGGCTGTCAGCAGCCGTCGAGAAGACCTGGCTCTTGCTGGTAGGGATGGTAGTGTTCCTGGGAATCAAAGGAGTGGCTACGCCACCGAGGGTCTCGATACCCAAAGTCAACGGAGTCACGTCGAGAAGGAGTACCTCTCTTACCTCGCCCTTGAGGACGCCGCCCTGAATGGCGGCGCCCAGCGCCACGGCCTCATCAGGGTTCACGGTCTTCTTAGGTTCCTGGCCGAAGAACTCGGTCACCTTGGTCTGCACCAGAGGCGTCCTGGTCTGGCCGCCCACCAGCAGCACTTCATTGATTTGGGCCGGGGTGAGTCCGGCGTCCTGGAGTGCCTGCCGGCAGGGGACTATGCTCCTGTCCACCAGTTCCATAACCAACTGTTCCATCTTGGACCTGTTGAGCACAATGTTCATATGCTTTGGTCCGGAGGCATCTGCCGTGATGTACGGCAGGCTGATCTCGGTCTGCTGCATGGTGGAGAGTTCCCTCTTGGCCTTCTCAGCGGCGTCTCTCACGCGCTGCAGGGCCATCTTGTCCTGTCTGAGATCGATGCCGGACTGCTTCTTGAACTCGTCGCACAGCCAGTCCAGTATCCTCTGGTCGAAATCGTCGCCACCGAGGTGGGTGTCACCGCTGGTGGATTTAACCTGGAAAGTGCCCTCGCCCATTTCCAGCACAGAGACATCGAAAGTGCCGCCGCCGAGGTCATAGACGGCCACGATGGCCTCTTTCTTCTTGTCCAGCCCGTAGGCTAGAGACGAAGCGGTGGGCTCGTTGATGATGCGGATCACGTTCAGCCCGGCGATGGCTCCGGCGTCCTTTGTGGCCTGCCGCTGGCTGTCGTTGAAGTAGGCAGGCACGGTGATGACAGCGTCGGTCACCTTCTCGCCCAGGTAGGCTTCGGCGTCGGTCTTCAGTTTCTGGAGGATCATGGCCGAAATCTCCGGAGGGCTATACTCTTTGCCGCCCATGACGACCTTGCAGTCCCCGTTAGGGGCTTCAGTGATCTTGTATGGCACCTTCTTCATATCGAATTGAACGGAAGGATCCTTGAACTTCCGTCCCATGAGGCGCTTGATGCTGAAGATGGTGTTCTCGGGATTGGTGACTGCCTGACGTTTGGCCAGCCAGCCCACCAGACGCTCGCCGGTCTTGCTCACGGCGACCACGGAGGGGAGAAGGCGTTCCCCCTCTGAAGTGGGGATGATCACCGGGTCCCCGCCCTGCATGGTGGCTATCAGACTGAAGGTTGTTCCCAGGTCGATTCCTACTGCTCTTGCCATGTCTATCCTCCTGAATCATGGGAATCCGTAGCGGATTCCGTTTCGTTTCTCTCCGGTCTCTGGCCGTTGCCCACGATAACGAAGGCGGGGCGAATCACCCGGCCGTGTAACCTGTAGCCTTTCTGTGCTTCCTCAATCACCTTTCCCTCTTCACCCGCCGTCTGGCCCACCGCCTCATGGATGGAGGGGTCGAAGGTCTCTCCAAGGGCCTTGATTTCAGTGACTCCCTGTGCCTCCAGGGTTGCCTGGAGTTTGCGGTGGATGAGTCGAATGCCGTCTGCCCATGTCAAGTGCGCCAGCTTCTCAGGGATGGACTTAAACGCCCGATCGAGGTCGTCCAGCACGGGAAGGATGTTGAGGACAAGAGTTGTGCTGGCGAATCTCGCCGTCTCCGCCCGCTCCAGTTCGATGCGCTTCTTGTAGTTCTCGAAATCGGCTTCGGCCCGACGCCAGTTGTCGAGATATCGCTGGGCATCGGGCGCGCCCAACTCCGCCGTGACTTCCTGTCTATCTTCTTCCATAACAACCCCTTGGCTCAAGCATACGTCTGACTCACCAGTTCGCTCATGAGAGAGGACACGTAGTCGACGATGGGGATGACCCTGCCGTATGGCATCCGGGTGGGGCCAATGACGCCGATGGCACCACGGTGTTCTCCGGCTCCGTAGTTGGACATGACCACAGTGCACTCCCTGAGAGCCTCGTCCTCGTTCTCGTTTCCAATGGTGATCCTGATTCCCGGTTCGCTCTCGAGGTTGGACAGAAGTGTGCCCAGCATGCTCTTTCTCTCCAGAGCTTCTACCAGGTTCAGCATGCGATTGGCCCTGATCATGCCTGCCTGTGCCATGAGATAGCGCCACCCGTCGAGATAGTACTGCTCGTGCTGGTGTGCATCTTCCGCCTGCATCATGCGCATTATGGTCCCCGTAACGATTTCTTCGATCGGGGAAAGCTCCAGAGACAGCGACCGAATGTCAGAGACGGTCAAACCCCTGTAGGCCTCGCTCAGCCTGGCTGCCGCCGCGGTCAGGGCATCTTGAGATAGTGCATGGTCTAGGGTGATAAAGCGCTGCTTCGTCTTTCCCTCTCTGAGTACCAGAACAACCAGTATCATCAATCCTTCGAGGGACACAATGTCCAGGTGCCGAAAGTGGCACAGCGGAGCCCGCAGTGGTGTCGCCAAGGCGATATTCTGCAGCTTCTGAGTGAGGATCGAGACTGCCAGCCGGGCCCACTCATCGGGTTCCTGCCGGGCCTGCTTGAAGCGGCGCCTTATGGCGGCTCTCTCTTCGGCGGTGATCTGGACCTCATCCATGAGATCCTCGACATAGTACCGGTATCCCTTGTCCGATGGTATGCCTCCGGCGGACGTGTGAGGTCTGGTAATGAAGCCCTCCTCGGTAAGGTAGGCCATCTCGTGGCGAATGGTGGCCGGGCTCGCGCGAAGCGAGTACCCGCGATAGATAGCGTCGGAAGACACGGCGATGCCGGACGAGATGTAGTCCCCGACTATGATCTTCAGGATGACTCCCGTTCTCTGTGGCAGCTCAATCATATCCGTACCCAAAACTAGCAGTTGCGGGTAGCGACTGCTAATGCAAGTACTGTATCATCAGGTTGGTACGGTGTCAAGTGACCCTGGTCACAGTGGCAAGGATGCGCATGGCAGCCTTGTGCTGGTCTGGCAGAGCTCACTTCAGTGGAAGTGACGCGTGCTGGTTGTGGCGGGCCGTGGCTTCGCCATGGTGCAGAGAGGGGCGAAGCCCCATTGGCGGGAGTCTGGGGGTGTCCCCCGGTTCCCCAGCTGTTTTCAGGAGTAGAGAACCAGAGGGGCTGGAGATGATGCTATCATGGATCAGACTGCTCAGGTGCGTGCAGGAGCTATCCCGAAGTGCAGGAGGACAGGTCTATGCTCTCTCAGTGCGAAGATGCCAGACGCCTGATCGAGGAATTGGCCCGGAAGGCCGGCTCCTTTCTGCTGGAACACTTCCGGGAGGACTCTAGTCTGCTGGCCATGCGAACAACAGCCAAGGAAGCCGCGACGAAGTACGACAAGATGTCCGATGAATTGATCATTGAAGGGATACGCAGGGTGTTTCCGAGGCATGGCATCCTGACTGAAGAGAGCGGACTTCTGCAGGGTGACCGGGAGTGGCTGTGGATCGTCGATTCATTGGACGGGACAGGGGATTTCGCCAACTGGAATCCCCTCTTCTCTGTCTGCGTGGCTCTGATGTGCGAAGGCGAGTTGGTTTTAGGCGTAGTCTATGCGCCGGCCATAGATGAGTTCTATCTGGCTGAGAGGGGGAGTGGTGCCTATCTGAACGGCAAGAGGATTCAGGTGTCGGGCACGGCTGATGTTCAGCAGAGCTACGTGTTCTACTGCGAAGGCGGTGAGAGAGACAGGCGGAGAACCGGCGCCGCATTGGAGGCGGTCTACCCGAAGGTGGTGGACATACGCAAACTCGGCTCGGCGGGTCTGGAGACGGCATGGGTGGCGGCAGGGAAGGGAGAAGCGTACTTCACGATGAAAATCGAGCCCTGGGATGTGGCGGCGGGAGTGCTGCTCGTGCGGGAAGCGGGAGGAAGAGTCACGGACCTGCGGGGTGGGGAATGGGTCGCGGAGAGGGGTGACGTGCTGTTCTCAAATGGAAAGGTGCATGGTCCGATGCTGGAGCTTCTGGGTTCTCACGCGGAAAGATAGTAGGGCTTCGTGTCAATCGCGGTGAAGGTGCGCTAGACAGACGGCAGATGGCGCCCAGAACGGGATATGTAGCGGGATACGGGATTCCAACCCGCGACGGCCTGCTTGGAAGGCATATCGCTCTAGCCGGTGTGGCAGCCCGAATGGACAGGGGAGCGAAAGCCGTCCAGTTATCATCTCGTGAAAATGGCCTTACATACGTCCCCTGTGACCATCCGGGGCTGAAGGGGTGGGGGAGGAAGGCGATGGCGGGGACATGAAGGAAGCCCACCTTTTCAGATGGGCTTCGGTGAGATGCTTCAGAGTGAACTACGACAGGTCTCTCTTGATCCGGTCGAATTCCTCTTTGCTGATCTCTCCTCGGGAGTAGCGTTCTCTGACTACGGCGAGAGCGCCATTCTCTTTATGAGAATGCCTGGTCAATCTCGAAAAGGCCCATACAGCCAATCCGACAACACCGGCCCAGAAGAGAACCATCGACACTACACCGACTGCCATCCAGGGACCTACACCTTCACGCCAGTAACACATCTGCTCACCTCCATACTTTGCCGATCATAGTCTTCCAGCGGAACACTGTATGTGACTTCTGTCCCCATGGAAGGACCACACGGAAACACAGCATACAGAGCGAGACTTGGTCTTGGGTTGGAATCAGGTTAGAAGACGCTTAGGTAGCGATGAGAAGCCTTGCGGTCGACTCGCCCTCTTCAAGGACAGGCTGAGGCCAGTGACCATCAGGGGCTGAAGGGGTAGGGATGGTGGGTGGGTACTGTGCTATGACATTGATATTGCTACGGATATCACTAGGCCACCAACAAGGCCAACCGCTTCACCAATTGCCGCTCCCCAAGTAGATTCGACAAGGACGGTAGAAATGGTGTGTTCGGAGACTCCTGTGAACGCTGCTTCCACCCTTCTTGCTTTTGCATAGGTTAAGGATTGGGGGTAATAGCAGCGGAATGGCAGCAACGCAAATAGGGAGTACCGTGAAGGAATCAGGGCCAACGAGCCAACGAAAGATTAGGTAGCCACATCCAAAGCCAGCCCCCTCACCCAATACACCGCACAGGAAACCAACAACAATGCCTCGGAAACCAGTAACCATGACTCGCTGCTTCTCTGGGACCCAGAACAGGGGTAGGGGAAAGATGAGTAATCCCAGAGCCACGCCGAGTGTAACCACGAGGAACATAACCACGAGGGTCGAAATTGGCAAGAAGACGAGTGCGTAGGCTAAGATGGTCATGTAGGCATCTCCCCCTCGGCTGTATGCGTGGATTCCGCTTCGCACAATAGCACCGGAGAGTGGAGAGTGTCAACCACAGCCTGGACACAAGAAGAGAAGGGTGAACATCTCTGTCCACCCTTCGATAGCGGCAATCAGCTAGGCTTCTATTGCATCGACACCTCCCTCTATGGCTACCTCTTCTCACCTCGCCGCATCTGCGTAGCTCCCCAAAGGCAGACGATGGAACCGGAAACAAAGAACAATCCGAACAGAAGCTGGCTCCACCCCCCTCCGTCAGGACCTGTCCAAGACACCAACGAGAACAGACCCAAGCAGCCGAACAGGAGAGCAACAAGAGAAATCAACACAGACCCGCCCATGATTGCCACCTCCTCTCCTTGACCATGTGTTCAGCTTCGAGCCTCTGCGGCATTGGCGGGCTTGGCTTTCCAGCCTGATCCAATGACTGCTCCAGCAACCACAGGGATGCACACGCTGAGACCGCCCGCAACGAACTCTACTGTCCCCTCGAGATGTGACCCTATCAGTTGGTAGAGCACAAACATCACAGGAAGGCTCAGGAGCCATCCAACCAGGAGTCCGAGGAAGCTTCCCAGCAAACCTTTCCAGAGTGAACTCTTCTGCCTCAACACCTTCTGCATGATGGTGGCTCCACCAGCTGCTCCTATGATGGCTCCAAGAAGCAGAAAAGGAACAAAATTGACGACGGGACTAGCGTTGTGGTGAGTTAGTCCCCACTCAATCAGAAAGAAGAGACCACGCACGGCTCCGGCACCGGCCAGCAGACCGACAGTAGCGCCTGCGATTCTAAGAAGAACCATCGAACTCCTATTCATAGCGCCTCCTTGTCACCCGTTTGTTCATCCATGTGCCCAGTATTTCACGCCGGTCACCCCGTTGTCTTGGGCCCTTAGTCCCTATTTTGGGGGATGGACTTGGCTTTGATTGCAAAGGGGTTGGCTGAAGTCCTGCAAGGACCTAGGTGAGGTGTCGTTTCAAGAGGAATCTGAGCGGGAGAGGGGATTCGAACCCCCGGCGGCCTGCTTGGAAGGCATATCGCTCTAAACGGTGTGGCAGCCCGAATGGCTAGGGGAGCGAAAGCTGTCCAGTTATCATCTCGTGAAAATGGCCTTTTGGACGCCCCCTGTGACCATCTGGGGCTCTAGTGGGCCAGGCTAGCAAACGGGGGACGCTAGCCTGGCCCTGAAGAAGGGTAGGAGAATGACAGCTGACCTGCTACTTATTCGTTTCCCTGAATGTAGCTCGGCATGACCGAATGACAACTGCTACATCTCCGGATTCCAGACTCCTCCACGACACGGAAGGTGTTGCTGCGACAGGATGGACATCTGGCAAGCCGTGGCCGCTGCTTCACTGATTCGCTGGCTGAAGCGACTTTTTGCTGCGGACGAGCCATTCGAGGTTGTGCTGAAGTGACTTCCTGCTGCGGACGAATCACTGGAGATACAGAGGGATCTCCTACAGTGGGCTTGGTCTGTTCCGGCTCGAACGGGGAATACTCAGAATTGCCGAACGCCAGTACTGCATAGAAGATAACGGGGAGAAGAATGAGACCCACTCCGAATCCATCGCTCTTCTCGAAGTTTCTGGCTACGTCAATGCTCAAGATTATGTAGGCGATAATATTGACGAATGGAATGATACACAGGAGTGTCCACCAGCGTGGTTTTCCAACAATGTCACACAGAAGGATGATGCCGTATACGGGAACGATGCAACCCCAACTAGGTTTGTCAGCTTTGGCAAAGACGAGCGACATACACGTTATCTGGAAGACGACGGCTGTGGCGACGATGAAGAACAAGAGGACTTCCATTGCCTGGACCTCCAAAGCGAGGATTGGCAGGAGAGGATGTATCCCAAAGGTATCACAGCCAGTTCACCAGCGAATCTCAGGGTGATATGGCTTGGTCACAGATTGGTCACAAAGGGAGGCGGCTGTAGTAGGCCCCCATCTCTTTTTTGGGGCTGAATCCATGAGCGATATATGCCGTGCCAAAGGATGCCCGCCCGTCTCACAATCAGTCCTGGCGCATCTGGTGGGGTCAAGGGCGGGAGCGGTGGTGGAGGACACCTCTCTGCCTACTTGCCGTCTGGCCTTCCCGCTGAAGCAATACGTGCTCCTGCCACTGCCCCCATGATGGCTGCCACCAGAGCAATCACAGGGCCAACGAGGACGACAAGGAATGAGCTAGTCGTCATATCGCTGATAGGAGAAGAACCGAACACAGCAACGACTATGAAGACAAACAGGTAGAACGCTAGAAAGCCGCCGACAAAGAACCCGATAACACCGCTTACAAACTTACTCATGCTGCCTCTTTCGCTCATCCAAGTGTTCAGTTTTCCACGTCAGACACCAAGCTGTCTTGAGACCTTAGTCCCTATTCTGTGAGATGGAGTGAACGGGAGCGGTGTGGCTGTCAAGTGGGGGATGGTTTTGTGAGGGATTGGAGCGGGAGACGGGATTCGAACCCGCGACGGCCTGCTTGGAAGGCATATCGCTCTAAACGGTGTGGCAGCCCGAATGGCTAGG
>DAIQQD010000270.1:0-2684 GCA_036787015.1 Chloroflexota bacterium | reverse complement strand
GGAGACGGACAGTGGCTGGTCATCCTGGACGAGTCCAGACTGGCGGCGGGCCACCGGGACAACGGCGGGGACGGCGTCCAGGCCGATGCAGCCGGCGTGGCTGCCACTCTCAACCTGGTCAGGTCGTCCGCGGCCATTGAGGAGACACTGAGGGACGAGGTGGATGTCCTCCGCGATGAGGTGACGTTCCTACGAGAAGAGATCTCCCGATTGGACACCATCATCATGAGTCTGACTCAGAACATCAAGATGCTGGAGGCACCGCGGCAAACACAGCCACGCATGTCGTGGTGGCACCGTTTGAAGAGCAAGCTCATCGGCGGATAGCAGAGCCGCAAGGGGTGAAGTCGCCGACTTCTACTTCTTGTTCTTGATGGGTTTCTTCGCAGGCCGGCGAGTCTTCTTGGTTTTGCACAACTCCGGCGGGGGGTTGTCTTCGGGATAGACTATCAGTCGGGGGCCCTCTTCGTGGTCTATGCAGTCTATCACCACACTGGTCTTCTTAAACAACTTGATCAGATCGGGCGTTGCCCTCAGGAGCACAGTCTCCTCACTGCACACCACAGTGTCCCCCTTCTGCTCCGGGCCGAGCCACAGACCGTATCCTTCTCCCTCAGCGTCAATCCTCAACACGTGCTTCTCGTCCGTGGAGTTGACGGCCTGAATGGCCTTCAATGTCTCTGCAGCGCGCTGCGTGATCTTCACTATGTCCGTTGCTTTCTTCGTCGTTCTTGCCACTCTTCAGTACTCCTCGTCCCGGCTCTGCAACGCCGATGGGCCAGCCGCTCTCACGTCATCCTGTCCGATTCGCTGGAAGCTCGCTTGACTGCCCGACAAGAATTGTAGCACCACAGCTTCCCGCGGGGCCAACCAAGCTGCGCTCGGAGAGGACCAGCTTCACACTAGGAGCCTGACGATATCCCCGAGATTCATGTTCATTGTCCCGCCAGGAACAGCAGCCAACGGCCAGCCATGCGGCAACCCGGAGGCCTCAACCCCGAAGAACGAGGCGATTCGTCCCCGCCTCTCCTGGATTCCCGCTTTTGCGGGAATGACAGCATGTTGGGTGTGCAGAGGAGCGAAGCCCCTTTGCCGAAAGTTTTGGGGTGTCCCCCAAGAGGTGCAGGATACATCCTGCCGGGAGTCCGAGGGTGTCCCTCGGATTCTCTTATTCTCCCCCCAAGAGTGGGGGGCAGGGGGTTGAAAGACGGTTGTGAGACAGGCTCAGCCATTCGTCTCTCGTTGAGAGAACACAGCCGCCGAATGATACAATGTGACTCGATGAAGGACCAGGTGTTGGTCGTGGGTGCCGGCGCCGGCGGCATGCTGGCTGCCGGCCGGGCCGCAGAGATGGGCGCCGACGTCCTGCTCCTGGAGAGAACGAACCGCCCTGGCAACAAGCTTCTGCTCACGGGAAACAGACGCTGCAACCTCACCAATACGAAGGACCTGGAGGATTTCGTGGCCATGTACGGCCCCAACGGTCGCTTCCTCTTCAGTGCCTTCGGCAGCTTCTTCCGCGATGACCTCCTGGCCTTCCTGGAACGGTACGGCGTCGAGACCAAGACGGAACCTGACGGTCGCGTCTTTCCAGCCTCAAACAGAGCTGAAGACGTGGTGAACGCTTTGCAGCGTTACCTGGAAGACGGCGGCGTCCGCCTCCGCACCGGAGCGAGGGTGACCAGCATACAGATCGCCAAGGGCCGCGTGGCTGGAGTCGAAATCGACAAAGAACGTGTTCCAGCCGCCGCCGTGGTCTTGGCCACCGGCGGCGCGTCCTATCCCGAGACCGGCTCCAGCGGCGACGGCTACCGTCTGGCGGCCGAGGTCGGCCACAGCGTCGTCAAGCTCCGCCCGGCGCTCGTTCCCTTGATCGTGCGGGAGATCGACCTGGCCAAGGCCATGCAGGGTATCGCGTTGAAGGGCGTCCGCCTCACCGCCTACCAGTGCGAAGCCGACCGGATTGACCAACTCCTGCGACTGAAGGCCGACTACGGGCGCGGCATATCCGGCCGGAAGCCGCCCAAGCCAGTTATCGAAAGCCGCACCGGCGAGATGATGATCACCCACTTCGGCATCGGCGGCCCCATAACCCTGCTCATGAGCCTGTCCATAGTGGATGTGCTGGAACGCGGTCCCGTCAGCGTGTCCATCGACCTGTTTCCTACGCTCGACCACAGCCACCTCCAGCAGCGGCTTCAGGGCGAGTTCGATCGCTACGGCAATCGCTCTCTCCGGCACCTGCTCGATGGGATCCTGCCGCACAAGCTGGTTGATCCCTTCCTGGGGGTGACCAGCCTGCCGCCCGACAGGCTGGGGCACCAGATGACAGCGGCGGAAAGGGAACGGCTGACGCGCCTGCTGAAATCTCTGCGCTTCAACATTAGAGCGCCGCTGCCCATCGCATCCGCCACGGTGACGGCCGGCGGGGTGTCGCTGGACGAGATCGACCCCAAGACCATGGCTTCGCGCCTGGTGAAGGGCCTGTACTTCTGCGGGGAAGTAATGGATCTCGACGCCGATACCGGCGGCTACAACCTGCAGGCGGCCTTCTCTACGGGGTGGGCTGCTGGGGAGGAGGCGGGGCGCACAGTCCTCGGCAAGGCATGACCAAAGCTAGTACTTGGTTGTATTAATCAGCGTTAGGTCTTTTGAGTGGTTGTGACTTAGCCCCAGAGCTTATG
>DAIQQD010000069.1:2440-9745 GCA_036787015.1 Chloroflexota bacterium | reverse complement strand
GAGATCATAGACTTTGTCTACCGGTTGCAGCGTTTGAAACTGGGTGACGAGTGTCTGGTGCTTGACCGGCTCAACCTGGCGTCGATTCTGGCGCCGGACGCCAAGTCCATTGAAGAAGTTCGATCTGGGCTGCCACCATACGTCCTGGTTTTCGTCATCGCGGGCTACGAGAGATTGCCCGAGGAACGGGTGGATTATCAAACAAAGGACATGGAGCAGATCGCTGAGAGATACGGCATTCATCCTCTGGCGACACTGCCTGGGGTCGATTCGAGGAAGCTTCTCCAGGCGCTGAGCGAGCCCAGCGCCGAGCCATACTGGAAGCTGCGCCACAGGGGGAACAGCTCCGACATCTTCTTTCTGACGACTCTGGACCGGTCCCCCCAGTTCATCGAAATCATGCACGGGGTTGCCAGGGAAACGGGCTTCCCGGCAACCAGCATCGGCACATACATCCAACCGGTACAGCAGGGCCGCTCCTGCCACGTGGAGTTCGACCTCGCCTTCGATCCGGATGATGAGATGGAGGTGGCACGGACGAAGAGAACACTGGAGCAGGCCAGCAAAACCCTCATGCACAAGGGCGCCTTCTTCTCCAGACCGTACGGAATGTGGTCGAACATGGTCAGCAACCAGTACGCAGAGAATGTCATAGCGCTTAGAAAGGTGAAACGGATCTTCGATCCTAACAATGTGATGAACCCGGGGAAGCTCTTCTTCTAGCCGGTTGTCGAAAATGCAGATCGTGGTGTGTGTAAAGCAGGTGCTGGACCCGGAAATGCCGCGTTCCGCCTTCAAGGTAGACGCGGACGCAAAACGGGTCGTTCCGCCGAAGGGCACTCCGCCCGTCATATCCCCCTTTGACGAGAATGCGCTCGAGGCGGCGCTGCGCCTCAAAGACCGGCATGGCGCGAGGGTGATCGCGATAAGCATGGGGGGTACGCTGGCCCAGGCAGTGCTCAGGAAGACACTGGCCGCCGGCGCAGATGAACTGATTCTGCTCGAAGACCCGGCGTTTCAAGATGTGGACAGCTTCGCGAGCGCGAGCATCCTGGCCTCAGCGATAAGGAAGATCGGCGATGTTGACATAATCTTCACTGGCCGCCAAGCTGCTGACTGGGACGCGGGCATTACCGGCTGTGGCATTGCCGAGGAATTGAGGATTCCCTGCATTACCGTGGCAAGGAAAGTCGAGATAACTGACGGGCAGGTGATGGTGGAGCGAGAGACTGAGGACGGCTTCGAGATAGTTCAAACATCGCTTCCCTGCGTCATTACCGCTGATAGCGGACTGGGAGAACTGCGCATGGTCACCTTGCCGGGCCTCTCGGCAGCACGCAAGAAGCCATTGCGCGTATGGAAAGCGGCAGACCTGGACCTGCACCCGCCTCCGTCGCGCTCTAGGCTTCTAGACTTGTACGTGCCGAAGCACGAAACAGTCTGCGAGATGATCGAAGGGAATACCCCTGAAGAGGCAGGCGCAAAGCTCGCTGACATACTGCATCAGGAAGGCCTCCTGCCAATAGGAGGGGGTCGGGGAGAACGACGATGATACTTGAGCTGAACGACTACCTGGATGACATGAGAAGGTGCGCCCGGTGCTCTCTGTGCAAGTGGCCACCCTTAGCGCAAATGAAGAGCTGGCGATTCTCGAACAACTGCCCCAGCATTGCCAGGTACAACTTTCACACGTACTCCGGCGGTGGGAGGATGGCCCTGGGACTGGCCCTGGCTGAAGGGCGGCTGGATACGATAACGGATGAGATGCTGAACATTGTCTATCGATGCACGGCCTGCGGCGCCTGCGATTCATCCTGCAAGTACAACGCCGAGCTGGAGCTGCTATGGCCCATCTACTCTACACGGGCGCACCTGGCCGGCATGGGGTACTTTCTGCCTGAGCACTCGATGATCATTGAGAGTCTGAGGAAAGAGGACAACACCATGATGAAGCCCAAGGCTGATCGCGGCAAGTGGGCCGAAGGTCTTGATGTCAAAGACCTCTCCAAGGGCGAGAAGGCGGAGGTCGTCTATCATGCCGGATGCCTGTACTGCTACGACCCGGAGCTGTCAGCCGTAGCCAGGGACACGGTCCTGCTGCTCAAGCAGGCAGGAGTTGATGTGGGGATCAGGGGCAGCCAGGAGACGTGCTGCGGCAGCACCGCCTTCCAACTGGGCTTCCAGGGTGAGTTCACCAAGTTCGCCGAAAGCAATATCGACGACTGGAACGCGGCCGGCGTGGCCAAAGTCGTCACTTCGTGTGCCTGCGGATTCGGCATCATGAAGTCCGTTTATCCGCTTTTGGGCAAGGAAATGAAGTTCGAGGTGCTGCACATCACCCAGTATCTCGACGAGCTGCTCAAACAGAACAAGCTGAAGCTTTCCAGGAGGTTCCCGGCGCGGGTCACTTACCATGACCCGTGCAACTTAGGCCGCAAGTCCGAGACCTATGTGCCATGGAAGGGCGAAGGCAAGAAGGTGCTCGGCCAGTTCATCCTGAGGGAGCCGGAGAAGGTTGTTCACCGGGGCTGGAACGGGATCTACGAACCTCCCCGCGACATCATTAGGAGCGTGCCCGGTATCCAGTTGGTGGAGATGGAGAGGATCATGGAGTACTCCTGGTGCTGCGGGGCTGGCTCCGGTGTGAAGCAGACGATGAACGACCTGGCGCTGTGGATCGCCTCCGAACGCATAGAGGAAGCGAAGTCCACAGGCAGCGAAGCCATCGTGACTGCTTGCCCGTGGTGCGAGCAGAACCTGAAGGAGGCTGTCAAGGAGTCAGGCGGCAATCTTGTGGTCTACGACATTGTAGAGCTGGTCAGGCAAGCGCTGTAAGCACGCGTTGAGAGTGAAGGAGGCAACCATGGCCCTTCGCGGAGACATATACAGACTGTTCGAGAACGTGGTCGGTGCGGAGAACATATCGGACGAACCAGCAGTCCTTCGGTCATACATGTACCAGCCTTTCGGCTCCAAAGAGGGAGTGTGGGCTGAAATCTCGCCCGAGGCTGTTATCCTGCCGGCGAGCACGGAAGAGGTCGTAGCCATAGCCAAGATATGCAACCGGTATGGCATTGTGTTCAAGCCGATGAGCACGGGTTGGGGCCTTCACAATCTGCCGGGGGTGGAGGGGGCGGTGTCTCTTGACCTGCGGCGCATGAATCACATCCTCGAGATTGACGAGAAGAACATGTACGCGGTTGTAGAGCCGCACGTGATCTGCATGCAACTCCAGGTAGAGGCGATGAAGAAGGGGCTCAACTGCCATATCATCGGTGCCGGGTCCAATACGTCGGTGCTGGCCAGTGCGACCTCGGTAGTGGGCTACGGACCGGATGGACTCAGCATGGGGTTCAGCGGGCGCAATCTTCTTGGAGTGGAATGGGTGCTCCCCACCGGCGACGTCCTCAAGCTGGGATCTCTGGGGGCGGACTCGGGCTGGTTCTGTGGCGATGGTCCGGGTCCCAGCCTGCGGGGCATCATGAGAGGTTGGGAAGGAGCCTGGGGAGGCCTGGGCGTGTTCACCAAGTGTGCTGTCAAACTGTTCCACTGGAACGGGCCGCCCGAACTGGAAATGAAGCGGACACCGCCGAACTACGTACTCAAAGAGCCGATCAAGAACATGAAGGTAGCACTGTTCAGTTTCCCCACCATAGAGAAACTGGCGGAGGCCGCCCTGCAGTTGGGAGAGGCGGAGATCGGATGGTTCGTTTCACGGCTGAGCCCGTCCTTTGTAGGCCTGCAGATGGCATCCGGCGCCAACTATGTCGCCACCTGGAACACAGGTATGCTTCAGGAGATGCTGAAGTACGGCTTCCTCTTTGTCATCTTCGCCAACTCCGAAGGGGAGTTTGACTATCAACAGAAGGTGCTGGCGCAGATCCTGGCGGATACCGGCGGCCAGATCTCGCCAGTATCGGAAACCAAGGAGATGCAGGAACTGACAGCAACGGCGGTGATCAAGGTGGATGAAGTCACCCGGTCGTGCTTCCGGACCACAGGCGGATTCAACACGTCTTTCGGAGCCATGGATACCGTGGACCTGGCCATGAACCAGATCAGGGCCGGCAGGGTCCTCAAGGACAAGTACATCCGCAGGGGCGTGATCATGGATGATGGCGGAGACAATTCCGCAACGCTGGTGTTTGACCAGGGGCATATGGCCTACACTGAAATGCTGCTGATGTACGATCATCACGACCATGATTCTGCAGAAGGCGCCTATCAGTATCTGACTGAGTCCAACCAGGCGATGCTGGACCAGAAGCTCGGTACGCCGATATTCCAGGTTTCGCAGGTGGGCAAGGGAAAGCACGGGATGTTTGGCGCCGCATGTTTCAACTATGACAAGTGGCTGCGCAAGATCAAGAAGGAATTTGACCCCAACAACGCGTGTGATCCTACGGCCTATGCACCGCCGGACGAATGACATTAGCTGCCCTGTTCAGCGCTCGACCGCAAGCTGTGGATAAGATTTAGAGGAGGTGGCCAAATGAGTAGTTACGATCTCATAGTGGTGGGCGGCGGCCCCGGGGGGAGCGCCGCAGCCAAGGAGGCCGCTGACGCCGGTCTCAAGACGATCGTCTTTGAGAGGGGACGATTCTGTGGCGAGAAGAACTCATCGGGCTTTGGATTGTCACCCAAGGCCGCCCGGGATTTCGGCTACATTAAAGACCTCGATGTGCCCTCGCTGTGGCCCACCAAGTTCGGCGTGATGCACATTGTGCAGCCGCAACCTTCGAATGCGGACCGCATGACCTGGGGGTTGACACCGCCGCGGCGCAACAGCTACCCGCAGGCCAGCGAGTACATGGTGCAGATGATGTACCGGCCCGAGTTCGACCAGTGGATGATGGAGAAGGCCACTTCAGCAGGAGCAGAGTTGAAGCTGACCACTCTCATCACCAACGTTGTCCGGGACGGCGAGCAGGTGGTGGGTGTGGTGGACCACCAGGGCAACCAATACCGGGCACCAGTGGTGATTGCCGCAGACGGTGCTCGTTCCCTAGTGGCTCAGAAGGCCGGGTTGAGGAAGAGATGGGACAAGGATCAGGTCACAGTGCTAGCCACCCTTGATTTCGAGGCTGATCCGGAGCGCATTGCCGAGTACTGCGGCGACACGAATGTCCACATCTTCATGGGGCCGGACCGGGGAGGCTACGTCACCATTACGCGAACCGGATTCCACATAGGTTCACGCCCGGCGAAGACACTGCTCGATGAAGTGGACGCGGGCCGCAACTTGTCCAGCACCTCTGTCATGGACAATGCGCGCTTGGATTTCGTCCAGCGCCTGATTAAGGCCACTAGGGCCAAGCCTAGGGAATTCCAGCTCACCCACCTGCCCTGGTTGAAGAAGTTCAACGAGAGGATCTATACCGGGGGCCTCATGCTCACCGGGGATGCGGCCGGGGTCCCTGAACCGTTCATGGCAGAGGGTGTCTGGCAGGCGATGTACTCGTCAAGGCTGGCGGCCCAGTTTGCGGTGCGGGCGCACCAGGACAAGGACTTCTCCAAAGCATACTTCAAACAGTACATGGAAGAGCTCAAGGCGTCGCCCGTAGGAGTCGACTTCACGGCGGGCACGGTCCTCAGGGACTTCTTCTCGGAATGGACGTCCCAGACGTTCTACGATCTGTTTGACAACGTGGCGGATGCCATGTTCTACGGAATGCTCACCATGGCCGAACCTCATGCCCAGGGAATGCTGCGTGTACCCGCAATAATGGTGGATATGGTCCCCCAGTTGCTCTTCCTGGCGCGCTACTACTTCCCGATAACAGAGGAAGCCTCGAGGGAAAAGACAGCCAACTTCATCACGGGGATGAAGGCTATGGCCCCTTTGATCAAGAGCATGATGCCGCCGGCAGCAGGAGGAAAGTAACGATGGAGAAACGAGCTATTCAGAAGAGACAACTCGTGAAGGTGATCGAATCACCCGTCGACTTTATCAAGGTAGATCAAGAGAAATGCGTCGGCTGCAAGAACTGCGTGATAATCTGTGGCATGAACCTGTGGAAAGTGAGTGATGGCAAAGCCAGGTTAGCCTCCGATTATAGGAAGTTCTGTACGGAGTGTGCATCGTGCTTCACGGTTTGTGACTACGACGCCATCGAATTCACCTTCCCGCCGCCGGGGTACGGAATTGTGTACGAGAAAGGCTGATTAGAGGGCATAGGGAGGTCACTGACCGGAAGGCGGAAACCAGCCCGGGTGAAGCTTGGGACTACGGACTTGCAGAGGGCATACGGCGATGGATGACTACGAAAAGCTGCGTCAGATACTCGACAAACACCTTGCCGGCGCACCGGCATCGAAGAAGCTGGACCAGATCCTGAGGATCCTCTTCACGCCTGAGGAAGTCAAGGTTGCCGTTGGGATGATGTTCACTCCCACGCCGGTGGAGGAGATTGCCGCCAGAAGCGGCGTCCCCGTGGAAGAAACCAGGGCGCGGTGCGAGTCACTGGCCAACAAGGGCATCGTCTTCAGCCGGGAGAAGAATGGAATCATGGGCTATTCTCTGCTGCCCACCATCCCCGGCCTGTTCGAGTTCCCCTTCATGAAAGGCGGCGGTGAGCCTATGCACCGGGCGCTGGCGAAGCTGTGGGAAGATTACCACCGTGAAGCCCTGGGGAACTCCTTCGCCAGCAGTCCCACCCCCATCACTAGGGTACTTCCCGTGGAAAGCGCCATCGATAGCCGGGTCGAAGTCCTGCCCTTCGAGGTCATCTCGAAGATGCTCGACCGGAATGAGACATTTGCGCTGGCCGACTGTGCCTGCCGCGTTAGCGTTGAAGCGTGCCAGAAGCCGAGGGACGTATGCCTGATCTTCGATGCCACTGGCCGTTTCCTCATTGACCGAGGGTTTGCCAGGGAAATCACCAAGCAGGAAGCGCTGGACGTGGTCCGCCGATCTGAAGAGGCAGGCCTGGTGCACACGACCAACAACAGCCAGGATCGGTTGAGCCTCATCTGCAACTGCTGCCCCTGCTGCTGTACTATTCTGCGCGGGCTCACCCAACTCCAGAATCCCCACGCCTTCGCGGTCAGCCGGTGGTGCTCCCAGGTTGATGCGGACCTCTGTAACGGATGCGGAATATGTGAGGACGAGCGTTGCCCGGTATCGGCCATTAAGGTCACAGGCTCGGTGGCAGAGGTTGACCCGGAGCGCTGCATTGGGTGCGGCCTCTGCATCACCGGGTGCGATGCCGAGGCGATCCGCCTTGTCCAGCGCCAGCATCCGCCCGATCCTCCGCAGACCATGGTCGAAATGGGCCTCAAGATAGCGGCCGAAAAGGGGAAAGC
>DAIQQD010000069.1:0-2340 GCA_036787015.1 Chloroflexota bacterium | reverse complement strand
CGAAGAAGCCCTTGACCAAGCCTACCAGCACATTCACTCCTTCGTCGCCGGCCAGGGTAGCGGGGTCGAAGCGGAGGTTCAGGGCGTAGCCATTGGGTGAGAGTCTGGAGTCAACACGGGCAACTGACTTGAGCAGTGCGGTGGGGCCTGAACGGTCTCGCCCGTTCGATGGGCCGAGGCTGGCGGCAAAAGATTCACCGGCTCTCCTGCCGCTGGGCAAAGCGCCCACTTTCTTGCCAAAGGCGATATGGCAGGTTACGGAGTAGAAGCCTGGTACGTACTGACCTCCACGCGTGTTGATATGCTTGGCCAGAGCGTCATGAAAGATGCGGGCTGCCAGGTCGGCATAGTGGTCCGGCGACTCGTGGTCATTGCCGTACTTCGGAGCTTGCGACAGCTCAGCCTGGATTTCGGCAGCGTTGGCGAAATCAGTACGCAAAGCCTCCAATACCTGGGGCATGGTGTACTTGTGGCGCTGAAACACCACATGATCGAGGGCGGCCAGCGAGTCGGCGACATCGGCTACGCCCACCCCCTGGATTCCGCTCGAGTTGTAGAGCGCTCCCCCGGCTGTGACATCCTTGCCTGATTCCAGGCAGCCATCCACCATCATGGAAGAGAGAGGCGTAGGATGGTAGTCACGGTTTCCTTTCTCGACAACTTGTAGATCGGAGACCATGCGGGCCGCCATGAACTGTACCTGGGTGCGGAACGCATCCATCACCTGTTCGGCGGAAGTGAAAGCGGCGGGATTAGGTGTAGCCACGCCAATCCTGCGGCTGCTCTTGAATCGCTTGCCCTCATTAAGTGCCAGCTCCAGACATAGCGGCAGATTGAAGAGACCGGCATCGGTGGAGAAGAAACTCTTTCCGGGCAACGCCAGTTCCACGCAGCCTACTACACCATAGTCTCGCGCCTCCTCGAGAGGGTAGCTGTGTGCTTGCAGGGAAGCGATAGCAGCTTCGTCACCGAACAGCGCCGGAACTGCATTGCCCTTTCTGGCTACCTCTGCCACCCGGTTCAGGTACTTCTCTGGGGAGCCCGCATGAACACGCGCCTGGTAGTTCGGGTCTCTGAGCCCCGCCTCCTCCATGACGTCGAGGAAGAGGTACGTAAGGTCGTTGACGGCATCATTCCCATTGCGGTCTATGCCTCCCACTATCGCCGCCTGCACTACCAGGTAGCCACCGTGGTACTGGCTCACCTTCTCTGAGAGGAGGAAGATGTGCTCCGTGCATTTCGCGGAGAAACAAAGGAGAAGCTCACGGGCTGTATCTGGAGAGATTCGGCCCTGCTCCAGATCATTCTTGTAGTAGGGGTAAAGATACTGGTCGATCCGGCCAAAGGAAATCGCGGAGTTAAGCCCCTCTAAATTCACCGCCATGTGGGTCAGCCAGAGCGACTGCACTGCCTCGTGGAATGTCTCTGCGGGACCGAAGGGCACTTTGCGGCAGATGCGGGCTACTTCTTTCAGCTCGACGGCGCGGACTGAATCCTTCTCAGTGGCAGCCAGGCGCTCGGCTTCCTCTGCAAAGCGACGGGCGAAGTCAACGAGTCCTTCGCAGGCGATGCGGACCGCCTGATACAGGTCGCCTTCCTTGCCCTCGATGCTCTCCAGATAGCCCTTTACTCCCAGCTTCAACATCTTTTCGTAGTTGGGTAGGAAGTGCCCGATGCCGCCGGCCTCGTTGACGAGGTAGTATGTAGCGTCCATCTGTTCGAGGGCGAAGCGGAGAAACTGTCTGTAATGTGGGGAAAAAGCTCTGAAAGGCATGTTGCGGAGGAGCCAATACGGATAGACCTGCAACAAGAGCTTGAGGCGCTCTCTCCATACCATACGCAGCGGGTTGGTTCTTCTCCGGTCTATCCAGAGCAACTCGGTGCTCATGAAGATGCCAGCGAGTTCAGGTTGGATGAGTGCGGACACACGATGGCTGCCCATGTTGCCCACGATCAACTCGTCGGGAAAGATCTTCACTGATTTGTGCTCTAGGAGATGGCGCAAAGCCTTGGCTCTACGAACAGTCATGGACTCTCTTGGATTGTCGTGGTGCTTGAAGTAGTCGGTGATAAGAACGGCACGCTCTGAACACAAGTTCACATGCGTGGACAGGAGGTCTCGTTTTATACGGCTGAAGCGCTGAGAGACTTCTGTAGTCCCGGGAGTGCTGACAGACTGTGCCACGTCCCCTCCTCACATCCAGAGAGCTTCGTGTGGTATTGTAGCATAGTCTGGACATGCTGCACGGTGGGCTATGCTGGACTTGAACCATCGACCCCGTGGCCTTCAGGCCTGCCATCGCACCAGAACACGCAGTTGGACATCCAAACAGAGAGCCC
>DAIQQD010000005.1:15958-27849 GCA_036787015.1 Chloroflexota bacterium | reverse complement strand
AGATGGCTGGACAGTCAGTCTCACACTGGGGGGTGTGAGTGACTCCGCGGCAGGAGTCGCTGGAGACTGGCTGACCAGCCATCTTCACATTAGGGCGTCGTGTACATGCACTGGCAGCTAACCATCCAACGGTCAGTCCAATCCGGTTCTCACAGGCAGTTGTCATAGTCCGCGGTTGTTCACTGCCGCAATCCTTGGGGAAAGCACTCGCGTCCTGACGGCCACGTGTCATCCGGGCACCCGCGCGCATGAGAGGATGTGGGCGTCAGAGAAGGTGCGTCAGCAGGATTCTGAGGCCTATGCCGATCAGAATGATCCCGCCGGCTGCCTCGGCCCACTTGCCCAACAGTTGCCCCGCCTTCCTGCCGGCCAGGAACCCCATTCCGGTAATGAGGAAACAGACTATCCCAATGGTCAAGACTGCCACCACGATGTTCACCGAGAGAAAGGCGAAGCTGACGCCGATGGCTAGAGCGTCGATACTCGTGGCCAATGCCAGTATCAGCAGCGGCAGTCCCTTGGAGTAATCCCTCTCCTTGGCTTCATCGTCTTTCGAGTGGAATGATTCCCATATCATCCTGCCGCCGATGGCCAGAAGCAGGCCGAAAGCTGCCCAGTGGTCGTAGTCCGATATCAGATTGACGAGTGTCTTCCCGGCCAGCCATCCCAGCACTGGCATCAGGGCCTGGGCTGCCCCGAAAGCCAGGGAAACGCGGAGCATCTGAAGACGGGAGATGCCCTTCCCAGAGGTGCCGGCACCCAATGCGACGGCGAAGCAGTCGGCAGATAGCCCAATGGCTATGAGCAGTACAGAGCCAAAATCCAATCCTGACACCAGTCCAGTGTGCCATAACGAAATGAGTATCTCAAACCTGGAACTGCGACAGCCCCCACCACCGCACCGGCACCCCATCGTACTCCCTGGAACCGGCCTCCACGCCTGCAATGAGATCGGGTGGTATAATGCTTCCGGGACAGAAGGAGTCCACCATTTTCGGGGGTACGGCGAATGGCTTTGTATGAGTACCTCTGCCCTGCATGCCGAAAAGGGTTCGAGTTGGTGCGGCCGATGAGCGACGCACACAAGAGCGCTGCATGCCCGGGATGCGGTTCTGAGGCGCAGAGGATCATATCAAGGGGTTCAACTGCGGAGGAGCTGACACAGGCTCCAACCGAGTCCTCCAGGAACGACTCAGAGACCAGAACTCCCACCAGCGAGGCCAAGGCCGCGAACCAGCGGATTGCCATGAGCCCTGCGTCTGATCTCGAACGCAGCACAGGCCCGCATGGCAGGCCGTCTGAGGGAGGCCTTGGGGAAGACATGGATATTCGGCGCTCGGCGGGTGGCACCACAATGCTCGCCCCCACTGTCATCACAGAAGGTGTCGCACCCGATTCCGAGGTTGATCTCGAGGAGGATACAGCCCCGCTCGAAATGCCGTGGCTCACCCAATGCCAGCCAGGCGGTGGCAACCTGTGGTACATACGTGATTGGGGCATCGCCTCCATGTTCGGGTATCTCAGAGAGAAACGGGCAACTGAGCCAGTTGAGAAGCTGCCATTCCCGGCAGCAGAGACGGACGCGAGACCTTCAGAGCCTGACGAATATCGCCAGGTTTCTGATCAACAGGGTGCGGCCCTGGTTGAGCCGGACTCGGCCACCGGCCCTGCAAGTGACGTCGGCAGTCATCCGACGTTCTCCGAATGGCGGACTGCCATCTCCATCATGCCGTGGCTGCTAGAGACGGGGGTGGAGTCGTCAGAGGCTGACAAAGAGAACCCGGACGTCGTGAGTGAGGAACCTGATATGCCTGGTCTCCTACCGCGTCGAGACAGAGGAACCATGCATCTCGCATGGGCCCGCTGGCCCCAGAGCCGGTCGGCAGGAGAGCGCACCGCCGATCTCGCCAGGCGTTCACGCCCGTTGAAGGAAAGCGTGGCCGCGGACTTCCCGGACCATGTTATCGAGGCTGCGTGGCGCAGGCAGGGAGGTCGATGCGCCGGTTGTGGCAGATGGCTGATCAGACCGCATAGAGACAGAGACAGTGGTACTGGGGCTTGGGAGTCGCACCACCGAATACCGGTCGACCGGGGTGGAAGCCATCTCCTCTCCAACTGCGTGCTCTTTTGCTCTGGTGTAGCTGATTGTCATTTCAACCGGGGGCATGGAGGGATCGGGTGGACCCACTACGCTCCCCCGGACGAATCGTCGCTTCTGTTTCACTCTGCTGGATCGACTGCGGTGACGGATCCCATTGCCCCAGTTCGCCCCAAGAGAAGTCTGCTGAGACAAGTCTTTGGAATTCCGCAGGCCGGAAGGGCCTCCGGAGAACCCCGTGACGATTCCAGCGGACGAGAGTCCTGACCTCCGGAGGAGATGTCGAAGCTCGTTGTCGCACTCGGGCTGAGGTCATGAGGCAAGTCGCGATTTCTGGATGGCCTCAAACGGCGCCTTGCTGTGCGCGGACTTCGGCGCTATGCAGGCGAGATTCTACCGGATTATGTTCCTGATGGCCCTCGCGGCGCGCTCGACGTTGGGGAAAATGGGCACTCCCGCCTCTCCAAATGCCTCCTCGATCTCACGGCGGCGGGCCTCCGCCGGCCCCGGAGGCAGCACCAGCACGAGAGGTTTCTGTTGCTCTTGGCTGAAGTTCAGGAAGGCCCTGTTGACCGCATTGGTCACTTGCCTGGGGTAGACATCCAGCAGGACTCCGGCGTTCTCGTACACCAGGATGATGTCAATCTGGGGCTCACCTGCCACCAGATCCAGAGCCCGTTTCACTGAGGGTGCAATGGCCTGCCGCTGGCTCATGTCCACCGGGTTGGTTAGCACGCTGCCGACCTGTCCGATCGAATCTACCAGAGCTTTGGCTGTCCTATTCTGCAGGAGCGGTACTTCAACCCCGGCGGCGGTGCAGACGTCGGAGATCAGCACCGCCTCCCCTCCGCCCCCATCCGTCAGCCCGCAGATAGCCCCCAGATTGCCACGGCCCAGCCTGCCAAACCGGTCCAGCAGGAGCAGCGTGTCGCACATCTCATCCAGGCTGTGCGCCTCGATGGCCCCGGCCTGGCGCAGGGCGCCGGACCAAACGGCTGGGGAGGATGCCAGCGCACCGGTGTGCGAGAATATGGCGCGGTCGCCTGCCGGGCTCCTCCCGCCCTTCCACACCACCACTGGTTTCGTCTCGGTGGTGACCCGGATCACTTCGAATAGACGCCGCGTGTCCCGCGGACCCTCCAGGTAGAGGCCGATGGTCTTGATCTCGTCGTCCAGAGCCAGGTACTCCAGGAAGTCGGCGACCCCGATGTCTGATGCGTTGCCGATGCTGACGCCCTTGCCGAACCCGAGGCCCTGTACCATCCCGTATTCCAGTATCTTGCCCATGATCCCACCGCTCTGGACGATGAGCCCGACTGATCCGAGGGCGGGCCTGACGTTGAATGGCCCGTAGGATATGCCGTATCGCGGATTGAAGACGCCGAAGCAGTTAGGCCCGATGATGCGGAAGCCGCCCTCTTGTGCGATCCGCACCATCTCCCGCTCTGCGTCAGCCCATTCAGCCTCGCCCGACTCCGAGAATCCGGCGGTGTAGAACTGCACGCACTTGACCTTCTTCTCAGCGCAATCGTGTAGCAAGTCCAACACGGATGCTCGAGGAATGCAGGAGATTGCCAGGTCGACCGGCCCAGGCACGGCAGTCAGGCTGGACCATACCCTCTGGCCCTGGAACCGGCCCCCCTTCTTGTTCACCGCGTACACATTGCCCGGGAAACCGCTCGACCTGAGCGCCTTGAACCACAAAGCAGGAACGCGGGCCTCCTCACTGGAAACGCCCACGACGGCAATCGATCTTGGATGGAAGATCTGTTCTAGTTCATTGGCCTTTCCCTTGTCCGGATGGCTATCCATGTTCTGTACCCTCGTTCGTCGATAGCCGGGACTCAGGGAAGGTTCTGTGGCAGAGTCCGGTGGGAGCGGCCGGCTTCGGGAGCAGTCCCATCATCAGGATGGTCTTTGGACCAAAGTGACTTCAGTGGTAGAGGCCGGGCTTTCGTCGCGAATGTACGTAATCGTCACCTTGTCGCCCGGCACATGGCTCCGGATGGCTGCCCGGAGTTGGTCTGCGTCCGTGGTTTCGATATCGCCGAACTTGATGACGATGTCATCGGGCTCCAGGCCACCCTTGTCCGCCGGCGTGTCTGAGAGGACTTCCACGATCAGGGCGCCGTAGTCTACCGGGAGGCCATACTGTTCCTTTATGGCCGGGGTAACCGTGAGCATCTTCACGCCCAGCCAGGCCCAGGACACGAACCCCTTCTTGACCAGAGAGTTGATCACGGGAATAGCTGTGTCTGTACTTATGGCGAAACCGATGTTCTCATAGTCGGCGGCGATGGCCGTGTTGATGCCGACCACCTGCCCGGCCATGTTCACCAGAGGGCCACCGCTATTTCCGGGATTGATGGCAGTATCCGTCTGAATGAGGTCATCCAGCACCGAACCGCCAGATACTTCAATGGATCGTCCCAGGAAGCTCACCACCCCCTTTGTCCAGGTGGGACCCTCTGGGAGGGCCAGCGCATTGCCGACGCCCACAACATCTTCAAGTAACTCCAGACCGGTCAGCGAGTTGCTGAGGAGATGGGCGTAAGGCAGTTCCTCTCCCGGTTCGATTTGCACCACGGCCAAGTCCGTCTGCGTGTCCATGACCCAGGCCACTGCCTCAAACGTGCGCCCATCGTAGAGAACGACTGTCAAGGTGTCAGCATCCTCTACCACATGGGCATTAGTCACGATATAGCCCTGGGAGTCGATGATGACTCCGCTCCCCGCCCCCCTCTCTGGGACCGCCCTGAAGAAGCGGTCATAGGTAATCTGCTCACTGATGATAGAAACGACCGTGGGAGCGACCAGATCCACAAGGTCTTTGGAGTCCAGTGGCGCCTGCACCTCAAGCTGCACGTATGCGGGCTCCCAGTCGGGATTGATGGGCTCGTCAGAGGCATTGCTCCCGTTGCCCGTCTTGAAAACGGTGCATCCGACACTTGACACCATGAGGCTCATGATGAGTAGAAGAACGATGACCGGATACTTAGCTTTCCTCAAGGTTGGTTCTCCAGTTGAGATTATAGCACCTTTCAATGCAGCGCCAACATGGGGCCGAACAGGAGTCTTCTCAATCGTCTATGGTCTGCATAGGCTCCACAGTATGCGGGGCATGCTGCGGATGAAGGATCTGGCCGGCCACTGGAGTTCTCTCTTCAAGCATGTCGCTCCCAGAGCCAGTTCGTCTTCGTCCTGGGCCGATGATGAATCCCCGTGCCCGGCAATCCGGCGGTCGAGCGCTGCGATCAAAGCCATGTCCTTCCTGATCCTGGCCTCGACCTGCTTGGCCTCCTCAGGCCGGATGACTCCGGACTGCGCTTTGGCCTGGTTGAAGCCGATCGCGGCCTCATAGGTGGCGTCTACAATGTCCTGGCGGCTCATCCAGTTGGTCTCGTAGCTCAACATGTGGCTCCAGGCCGGGGAAATCAGAGCCTGGCGATGCTGCTCGAGTGTGCGGTAGAACAAGCGATAGCCAAACTCCTCCGGCCGATCGAAGACCTGGCTGCCCGGATCGATGAACGGTGCCAGCGGGGAGATGTGAGGATGCACGACGTTGCTTCTGCCGTAGTCTTTCAGCAGCCCTGCCATGTAGTCGACGGTGCCCATCACCGAGTTGCGATCCTGTTTCGGCAAGCCAATCATGTAGAAGAGATCGAACCTTCGGCAACCGTTGGCGACCGCCGCCCGGATGGTGTCCTCGACATCAACGTTTCGCCAGCCCTTGCCAAAAGCGCGCCGCACTCCTTCGTCATGTGACTCCGTGGACATCTGGATGTTGTACTGGGGAATGACCCGGCTGACCTTCTTAAAGAAGTCGTCCCCTGCAGGGGAAAACAGCTCCAGCACTACCGGCCCGTTCACGCCGCGGCGGCTCATGGCCTGGAGCAGCTCGTCATCGTACCCATTGCCGGCCTGGCGGATGTCTCCGATGATGAAGACCGGGCCCCTGAGATAGCGCTGTATGCTGTGTATGTCATCGGCCAGCAGCGCTGGGCTGCGGTAGGCCAACTCGTCGCGGTGACACATGTTCTTGAAAGCGGAGCGTGATCCGCCGCAAGAGTGGCAGTTCAGGGTGCAACCCCGGCAGGTGAAGACGGCGGTTACCGGATAGTCCAGCCAGTTGTTGAAGGGTAGCATGCCTGAGAGGGAGCGGTACCGGATCACGGACTTGACCGGATAGGCATAGTCCAAAGGAATACCGTTCAGGTCTGGCAGCACCCACGACAGTGGATTGTGATGCGGCGCACCGTCCTTGTCTTTCCAGCTCACGTTCGGGACGTCATCGAAGGCTCCTCTGGATTTGATGCGCCGCATGAGCTGCAGTACGGGCTCTTCGGTCGAATCCCCTCTCACCACGAAATCCACCTGCGGATACCCGATCAACTCCTCGTAGAAGAAGGTGGACGAGAGGCCGCCGAAGATGACTGGAATTGATGGGTGGAGCTTCTTGATCACCTTGGCCAACTCCAGGCTGCCCTGGGCGTGAGGCAGCCAGTGAAGATCAATGCCAAACGCCGCGGGGTGGAGTTTGCTCAAGAACCGTTCGACGTCGAAGCCGGGTTCGGTCAGCATCCGGTTGGCGATGTTGACAATACGGGTGCGGATACCGGCCTTCTCCAAATAGCCGGCGATGCTGATAAACCCGATGGGGTACATCTCAAACACGGGTGTGGAAGGGATGACGTCGCTTATGGGGCCGTACACAATGGACCGTTTGCGGAAGTCGTAGTTGCTGGGGGCATGCAGCAGTATCAGTTCGGGCTTGCTCACCGGGTAATCCTTCTTAATACGGACGAGCCAGAAGACTCGTGGTTAGCGGCATCTGTAGACCAGAGGGCCATTCCATGGGAGAGTCTGCGGTGTGGAGTTGAGCTGCGGGACACAACACGACGATTCACAACCAGCCAGGCAAGACCTTTCCACTCAGCTCAGCGCGAGTAGTTCATGTATATCACGACGAGTGCCGAAAAGCAAACCGGTTGATGATGTCGCTGAACCGGCAGGGTCATACTGTGTCCCATGTGAGGTTTGCCCGAAACGACCCGTTGTGGTATAAGGCCTTTTGGAGGCTGGTACTTCATCAATGACTGGCTGAGAGGCGCCGGCCGAATGGACAGAGGGTGATGAAAGTCCGGATTCTAGGAGCTCACGTAACGGAGATCGCCGGTGCCAAGCCCACCGCACTGGTTATCGACGAGACCGTGGCCCTCGACGCCGGCAGCTTGTGCTCCGGCCTGACCCTGGACGATCAGCGGAAGCTGAAGGCCGTGCTGATAACGCACTACCACTATGACCACGTGAAGGACCTGCCGATGATAGGCATGAACTTCGCCTACTACGGATGCCTTGACATCTATGGCACTGCGGCGGTATTCGAGGCCTTGTCGACTCACCTGCTGGATGGCAAGCTCTATCCCAACTTCCTGCAATGGCCGGAATCTCAGCCTGCACTCAACTTCATCAGGCTGGAGGAGTATGAGCGTATCAACGTTGCGGGGTACAGCGTCGTGGCTCTCCCGGTGCCGCACGGCGTGCCGACGGTGGGTTTCCACGTCACCTCGCCGGAGGGTAAGAGCCTGTTCTTCACTGGCGATACGGCCGGGGGTCTGTCAGGTTGCTGGGAGCACATGTCTCCTGAGTTGTTCATCACCGAAATGAGCTGGCCGCAGGACATGGAGGCTTGGGCCAGGAGGACTACGCACCTCTCTCCTCAAATCCTCAAGGCAGACCTGGTGGAGTTTCGCAGGCTGAAGGGCTACCTGCCCCGGGTCGTGCTCATCCACCTGGACCCGGCCCGCGAATCCCAGGTGGCCGCAGATGTAGCTGAAATCGCCCGGGAACTGGGTGCGAGCATCACCCTGGGGCGGGAGGGGATAACCGTCTCCGTCTAGAGGCGCCAATGGAGATCACCTTCATCGTCGACAGCAATGCTGGCAAGCTGGCCCGATGGCTGAGGATGATGGGGTACGATGCCCTCTTCTTCAACGACATTGAGGATGGACGCTTGGTTGACATGGCCATGAAAGAAGGACGCGTTGTTGTGACCAGGGACACTCAGATCGCCAAGCGGCGCGTGGCGACCAACGGCAGTCTGAGAGTGATCCTCACCCGGGACGATGACCCGAGGAGGCAACTACTGCAGGTGATGAAGGAATTGAGCCTTGATTGCCGGCAGATGCAGTTCACCCGCTGCTTGGAGTGCAACCGGCGGCTGAAGCCCAGGAGCAAGGAGGAAGTGAAAGACCTTGTGCCTCCTTATGTCTTCAGCACGCAAACCCAGTACATGCAGTGCCCCTCTTGCAACCGGGTCTACTGGCAGGGCACACATTGGCAGCGAATGAAGAACGATCTGGAGGAAATCACGGCAGCATCGTCGGGGCATGCGTAGCGCGCAGGGGACGGTTGCCGTTCTCAACTACCCGTGGTCATACTCGTGAGGGTACTTGGGGGACCACACTGCGTCGGCTGTTGCCGCGTAGGCGTTGTTCAGGTACTGCAGGAGCATGCGCTGGGCGTTATAGTATGAACCGTTGATGGCGATGGCCCAACGCATGACGCGGCCGTAATCGTCTGGTCTCTTGTAGAACATGGGAAGGATCACGTGCTCCAGTTTGTCATACAGGGACGAGGTTTCCCTGGTTTGGTTGCTTTCTGGCTCCCAACTGTCGCCGATTGCCCAGCCAGTGATCCCCTCTATGTTGCCTTCGATCCACCAGCCGTCCAGAACGCTCAGGCTGGGAATGCCGTTCAGCGCGGCCTTCATGCCGCTGGTGCCGGAAGCCTCGAACGGCTTCTGTGGCGTATTGAGCCACAGGTCCACACCTGAGCAGACATACTTGGCCAAGCTCATGTCGTATTCCTCGAGGTAGACGACTTTCACCGCGTCTTTCAGGGTGTCAGCGGCCTCGAAGATGCTGCGTATCAGCCGTTTCCCGCCGTCGTCATAAGGATGGGCCTTGCCGCCGTAGATCACCTGCAGAGGGCCGACCTGCCGGGCGATCTGCTTAAGGCGGTCCAGGTCCGAAAAGAGGAGGTCGGCTCTCTTGTACGCTGTCGCCCGTCGGGCGAACCCGATGGTCAGGACTTCCGGATCCAGGCGTTGCCCCGTACGTTTCTCGACGTCGGCCATGAGCACCTTCTTGGCATATTGGTGTGCCTGCCGGATTTCGTCGAGCGCAATGCTCACAGCGTAGCGCAGGTAGAGATTGTCCCAGCGCCACTCGGGTATGTGCCGGTCATACACTTCTTTGAGGGACGGTGCCGTCCAATTGACGGCGTGCACTCCGTTGGTGATCGAGTTGATGGGGTAGTTTGGAAACATGCTGTGCGCAATCTCCTCGTGGTGCATCGACACGCCATTCACGTAGTGAGAGTAGGAGAATGCCAGGTACGTCATGTTCAGCGTGCTGTCAAGGAAACACCGGCATGAGTAGAGAGCAGACGTGAATTCATCGCCCAGGACCTGTGACACCAACCATGCTGGGAAGCGGTCATGGCCGGCGGGCACAGGCGTGTGAGTGGTGAAAACGCACCGCCGCCTCACTGCATCAATGGTTGCCCGGGACAGGTCACGCAAGCTGTGGCCCTCGGCCATCTCCTTCGCCAAAGCGAGCGTCAGCAGAGCGGAGTGGCCCTCATTCATATGATAGATTTGCACGTTCTGATAGCCAAGAGCTGAGAGCATCGCGGCACCCCCAAGCCCCAGTGTGACCTCCTGACAAAGCCGGTAGTGGTTGTCTCCACCGTAGAGGTGATCGGTCAGCGTCTGGTCCCAGGGCGTGTTCTCAGGGAGCGCCGTATCCAGGAAGTACACCGGGACGGTGTGACCGGAAATGCCGTTTAGCCTGTAGAGCCATGCCCTGATGTACACCGGTCGCCCTTCTATCGTTACAGACACGCGCTCGGGCATCGGCTCCAGTAGTCCCTCTGGTGACCAATTGGCCGGGCTCTCCGTCTGCTGGCCTTCTCTGTCTAAGTGCTGGCGGAAGTAGCCCTTTCGGTGCAGGAGCGTCAGGCCGACCATAGGAACTCCGAGATCGGCTGCGGCTGACAAGGTGTCCCCGGCGAGCATCCCCAGACCGCCGGCATAAGTGGGCATAGCTGGATCGAGGCCGACCTCCATGCAGAAATAGGCCACTGTGGATCGGTGTCTAACGTCTTCAGATGCTATGCTCATCCCCCAACCTATCTGTCTTCATCCGGGAATACTGTCAGGACAATACGTTGAAAACTATCTGTGTTGACTGGGGTTCCCTGCTTGAGCCGTGCTTTCAGCAGTGAAGGCTGCAGTGGGACCGACTATATCGCGTAGTCTAACGCGGCCACTCACCACTGTCAATGACTGTGGAACGCGTTGGCGGCATTGACAGGCACTGGTATAATGATTACTAGTTTGATTATATTAATCAACATAGTTAGGTAAGGCATGAGAGCATCCGCAAAGACGAGATATGCCATGGAGGCCATGGTTGACATGGCAATACAGGCCCGGTGTGGCCCGGTGGCGCTGAAGGAGATCGCTCGGAGACAGGAGATATCGCCGAACTACCTCGAACAGATCTTCTTGCAGCTCAGGGCTGCGGGGTTGGTGAGAAGCGTACGGGGGGCAGGCGGTGGATTCGTGCTGGCGAGGTCTCCATCGGACATAAGGATGGCTGAGATTGCAGCGGTTTTCGAAGGGCCGATAGACCTGATCGGGTGTGTGAATGATGTGGGTAGGTGTAGCAGATCAGTCTCATGCGCGGTGCGACAGGTTTGGGTCGAAGTGGGTGAGTGCATGAAGAAGGCGCTGGATTCCGTTACCTTGCAGGAGGTGGCCGACCTGCAGGCAACCAAGGAAGCCGGTTACACACCCGCAGAGGATAAGTAAGAAGGAAAGTAGGAGGAGGTAGAAACATGTCACGTCTGGCTCGGTTCATTAGTATCGCAGTGATCGGTTTGGGAATAGCGGCTTTGGTCCTGGGGGTGGCGTTTGTGGTTGAGGGGCAATCGAAGGCTAACTTCATCAAGAAGTCGATGCAGGAGGAGCAGGTTAGTCTGGCAGCACTGGGTATTGAAGGGGTAGACTCGACTAACTTGATTGACTCGGCTGCCGAGGCTCAGGAGGCTGCCGATCTCGTGAAAGAGCACCGTCACAGAATTGCCGCGACTTACGCGGACCTGATGGCAATGTCGCCGTCGGGCAGATACGATCCAACTATCCCGGCGCACTTGTCCTATGCCCAGGCTTTGAACCTTGAGAACTATCTATACCTTGGTGTTGCCAGCCTGGGGTTGACCACAGTCACCATCATTAGCGGCGTATCCATGATAGTGACGGGGTTGGCACTCGGCCTGATCGGCTTTGCAGTGTGGCGCGTGGCCAGGAAGGCGCCGGTGGCGGCATAGGTTTGAGGTGAAGGCCTCCAGCATAGGGTAAGGGCGGCCCTCCGTTGCGAGCGACATCTGGGCGAGGGATGGTGGATGAGGACGATGCCGGTGGTATTTGGGAGCGGGGGCCGCCCCACTTTGGAGATGGCAAGACGTCGCCAGCGTCGGAAAAGATGTAGACTGAGACCGCACAAGTTGGAGGTGGCCTTGGTACTGGGTCATAGGGAGTCAATATGAAAGTGCGCGTGGATAGAGATCTCTGCCGCGGGTTGGGGAACTGCGTAGTCTTGGCACCCACAGTCTTCAGGCTCGATGAGGCCAACAAGGCCGTGGTGACCGATCCCAACTCTGTGGATGAGGGTAGGCTTTTTGAGGCGGCGGAGAGCTGTTCCGAGAATGCCATCGTCCTGGAGGA
>DAIQQD010000005.1:0-15858 GCA_036787015.1 Chloroflexota bacterium | reverse complement strand
ACGACGTCGAAATCCGTTGACAGGCTGACCAGGTGCCGGAGGAGATCGGAGTTCAGGAACGGCATGTCGGCTGCCACGACCAAGCCGTGGCGGGAGTATGTGGCTGACAGTCCGGTGTAGATGCCGCCCAGGGCGCCTTTTCCCGGGTAGACGTCCTGCATGCAGTCGACCCTGGCCTGTCTTGCCTCAACTGCGGGGCATCCCTGTCCCTGTGCAACTACCAACAGGATGTGGCGGCTTACTGGGCTCAAGTTGTCGACAACCCGCTGAAGCATTGGCCGCCCCCCCACCATCTCCAGCAGCTTGTCCTTCCCTAGACGTTTTGCCTTGCCGCCCGCCAGCACAATTGACGCTACCGAGTGACTTGCCGACATCTCCACCTCTTGCGTCTGATGACGACCATCTTCTGAATCTATCATAGTCAACAGGCCGCCGACTGTTCAAGGTAGGTAGTGCTGGGAGGTCACGTTTCTATGACATCCGCGCCGTGTGACTTCGCTTTGACCGTGGCCGGGTTGGGCCTTGGGGGCAGTCGGCCTCCGGTGCGACCGACCGGTTCACAGCGTCGTGCCCCCATCTGATATCTATGTCTCAGCCTAAGCGGTGAATATCGTGAGAGGCGGCATCCCTGCATTGAGACACGGATGTGAACTTTTTGTTGCAGACTAACTGTCATCGGCTTAGGCACCATGTCGGGCGCTCCGGGGACCTTGTTGGTGCACCTGTCATGCCGCCTTCCGGTCGAGTCCTCGGTGACTCGATCGAACTGGGATTGCAGCGCCGACCAATGGGTCGGCCTGTGCAGGGATGATGTGCAGCCCGTTCCTGGCCGTTGTTGGGAGTGTATCGAGAAGATGTCGCTTCGCAAAAGAGGAATAGTCGTAACGGTCTTGGCGCTTACGGCGGCCATCGTTATTTCTCTCGTGGTGTCGCAGACCATACTGATGAGACGCTTCGACGAACTGGAGAAGAGAGAGACCCGCCAGAATGTCGGCCGGGCGGTGAGCGCGCTGTACAGTGATTTCTCTAAGATAAGCATTGCCTGGGGGGACCAACAGACTGCCAGCAAGGTGATTTTTGATGCCGACGCAACGTACTTGGCCTTGAGCATTGACGAGACGACATTCGGCACGCTCGGACTCAACTTCATCCTGTTTGTCCTGCCTGGCCAGCCTCCAATTGGCTACGGGTTTGACCTGGAACAGGGAACTCCATTATCTGTGCCAGCCGATCTGTCGAGTGAACTGACAGAGGGCAGTCCAATCATGCAGTCGGTGGAAGGTCAAGTGGGGACGACTGGGATTCTGATGCTTTCCGGAGGCCCCATTCTTGTCTCGACGTATCCAACGGTGATCTCCGTTGGCGACGTGCCTCTCGAAGGCAGGCTCGTTTTTGCGCGATACCTCAACGAGACACAGGTGGACACGTTGTCTGAAGTAACCCATCTGCCCCTCATTCTACATGAGTATGCTGATCCCGCGGTACCGGACAAGGTTCGCTCCGTGGAACCGGCGACCGACACTGGTGTCGCGACATACGTGCGGGCATTGAACTCAGAGACTGTTGTCGGGTACGGCGTTCTCGATGACATAAACGGCGAGCCGGCGCTGGTTCTGGAGGTTGACCTGCCGAGGGACATTCATCACCAGGGGCAGACGACTATGCTGTATCTCCTCTTGGCCCAGGCGGGAATCGCCGTATTAGCTGGCGTAGTCGGAACCTATGGTGTGGAGAGGTCTCTTCTGCTGCGCCTTTTGCGATTGAGCAACGGCGTGGTCAAAGTCCGCACCACGGGTGACCTGTCGCAGCGCGTTGACGTGACGGGGAACGACGAAATAACGACTCTGGAAATGTCCATCAATTCGATGCTGGCGTCTTTAGAGAAATCACAGAAGGAGTTGCGCGAGAGCGAGGCTCAGAACAAGGCTCTGATCAAGGGGATTCCGGACTACATGTATCGGATAGCAATGGACGGCACCCTGCTCGAAGGCAGATCAGCCAAAGGCGGCAACATGTTGGAGCCGTACCGGCAGTTGCAGGGGAAGATGCTCTATCACCCATTGAAGAAGTACAGCGATCTGACAAGAGAGGTGATCAGCAAAGGGTTGGATCATATGGATGTGGCTCTGAAGACGGGGGAGGCGCAGATCTTCGAGTTTCAGATATCTGCTGATGGCCGCGACTTCTTCTACGAGGTCCGGATGATGGCCAGCGAGAAGCAAGGCGAGTTGCTCTGTGTGGTTTTCGACGTCAGCCAGCGTCATGCGGAAGCTCAGAAGAAGGAGATACTGATCAAGGAAATCCATCACAGGGTCAAGAACAACCTCCAGGTGATCGCCAGCCTGCTCTACCTGCAGTCGACGCGGCTGGATGATGCGAAGACCATGCAGATGTTTGAGGAGAGTTCGAACAGGGTCAAGTCCATCTCGCTCATACATGAGAAACTGTACAAGGACAGGCTGCAGCCCCAGACTGAGCAAGGAGAAGTTGACTTTGGGGCGTACGTTCGTGATCTAACGGACGCCTTGTTCATTTCGTACGGCGTTGACCGTGCCGCCATCCGCCTGGTGTTCGATGTCAGTTATGCGTTCCTCAGCCTGGATGCGGCAGTACCGTGTGGGCTCATAGTCAACGAACTCGTCTCGAATGCGCTGAAGTATGCTTTCCCTGGGGGAAGGAAAGGTGAAATACGCATCAGTCTCTACGGAGACCCTGACGGCAGGGTAGCCCTGATAGTACGTGACAACGGCGTCGGACTCCCACCTGATGCCGACTTGGAGAGGTCATCCTCTCTGGGCCTTCGGTTGGTGAGGATGCTGGCGCAGCAATTGGGCGCAGAGATACACATAGACGGCAGCAAAGGTGCGGAGTTCAGGTTCATATTTGTCGATGGCAGGAAGAGAGAACCGGCACCGCCAAGCACATCAGAACCGAGGCAGACTGCCAACGCTGAGGTTAAGGGAGGATAGGAGAAATGGTGGAAAGAGCACGAATAATGGTAGTCGAAGATGAAGCCGTGATCTCACTCGAAATTCAAGACCGGCTCACCAAGATGGGACATTCGATATGCGGTACAGCCGCCAGCGGCGAGGAGGCCGTCTCGGTTGCTGCCGCCAAGCACCCTGATTTGATCTTGATGGATGTCCAGTTAAGGGGAGACGTCGATGGTGTCGAGACAGCGCAGCAGATCCGCGACCGGGTCGAGATTCCGGTTATCTATCTCACTGCCTTCGCTGACGATCGCACTGTGGAGCGAGCCAGGCTGACGGAGCCTTTTGGCTATCTGATAAAGCCTTTCTCGGAAAAGGAACTGTATGCCGCCATCGAAACGGCTCTTTACAAGCACTCGATGGAAGCGAAGCTGCGGGAGAGCGAGCGCCGGTATGCCGCTACGGTCAGATGTATAGCTGACTGCGTCATTGTCACTGACACGGACATGAAGATAACGCTTATGAATCCTGCCGCTCAGGGTGTGACTGGCTGGGGGCAGGCAGAGGCAGCGGGCAAGAGGCTGGAGGAAATCTTCAAAATCGTGGATGAGAAGGAGCTTACTCCTGTCGAAAGCCCGATGGCTGAGACCATCAAGCTGAGAGCTGTGACCAATCTGACTGCACCGGTCCTCCTGATCACGAAGAATGGAGAGAAAGTCCCGGTCGAGGACAGCGCTGCACCTATGATCGATGAGAAGGGTGAGCTGACCGGAGCCGTGATGGTGTTCCGCGACATCACCGAGCGCAAGAATGCTGAGGCGGCCATCAAGACGGCGTTTGACTCGCTTGAGGAGAGGGTGCGGGAACAGACTGCCGAACTGAGGACCAGCTTTGACAGGCTGGGCAGGGCGATGGAGGGCACCATCCAGGCCTTGGCCACGATGGTGGAGGCGAGGGACCGTTACACCGCCGGCCACCAGGTTCGTGTTGCTGATCTTGCCTGCAGCATTGCCAGGCAAATGGGCGTCATTGAATCGCGCATTCCTATAATCCGCATTGCCGGGCTCATTCACGATGTGGGCAAGGTCTGCGTTCCGACGGAGATCTTGAACAAGCCTGCTCCGCTGTCACCGATCGAGTTTGAGATAGTCAAGCAGCATCCCAAGGCTGCCTATGATGTCCTGGAAAAGATTGAGTTCCCGTGGCCGATCGCTGACATTGTGCTTCAACACCATGAACGATTCGACGGCTCAGGCTATCCGTCCGGCCTGCGCGGTGACCAGATTCATCTGGAGGCGAGGATTCTAGGTGTGGCTGATGTGGTGGAAGCCATGTCGTCACACCGGCCATACCGAGCGGCTCTGGGAACGGAGAGGGGACTAGAGGAGATCTCCAAGGGCAGGGGCACGCAGTTCGATGCCAACGTAGTGGATGCCTGCCTGCATGTGTTTCGTCAAAGCGGCTTCAAGTTCCAAGATGTCCAGACTGCCTACTGATCTGGGGACAACGGGAATCTGAAGGCCGCACCGGTAGGTTGATTCTCAGGGCTGCCTGAGGCGTTCTTGCGCTGCCTTGAATCATGCACCCTCCTATCACTTCCTCAGTCCCATCCATTTGTACTTGCCGCGCGGCAATCGAGGGACGTCTCCCCTGCCTGGCATTCCCAAAGACCACTTCTTCACATAGCTCCGCGTGGATACACCCAGGATCCCTTGGTGATGTAGCTGCGCCGGAGGGTCCTACTGCTGGGACCGACTCGTTGCGGTGGGGTGCCCCTCCCTGCCAAGCCGGGGTCGCGATTCTGGCTCACCGTCCGCTCCTCTCAGAGACAGACAAACGGTGGTGGTGGTGGCCTCCAATGATGCGGCCGGAAGGTCACTCTAAGTGCAGCAGAAAGAATGGAAACAGGAGAGAGAATGCTACCAGCTCTACTGGACCAATGGAGGCAAGAGCTGGGGTCAAATGGGTTGCGGGCACTGTGTTGGCGAGGAATGGGGAAGGAGGTCTTGCGTGACTTGGTCAGGGTCACTCATGCGCTTCGGAATGGCTCAGCCCGAAATATATTCAATTGATCCTCCTCCCCATCCCTCCCCTGGGGGGTGTGACGATGGGATCGTCAGGACGTAGTGTAACCCCACGGACTCACCGCTGTGTCTCGGCGGGCAGGACGGATTTCACCGGTTTCCCTCAGAACGCCCCAGAAATGTCACAGAAAGATCACAATGTCCACAGCCGAGTACAGTGCTGTCCTTGGCCGGGGGCAGCGCATTCTAGGGTCATCGGTCCTGGAAGGATAGTGGTTTTCCTGCCGCCATTGGTCTGGCGGTGGAGTTGTCTCACGTCGAGACAACGAAAAGGGCAGGGCAGCTCCGCTGCGCCTCTACTTAACAAACTCCTTGAAGCGGTAGCCCAGGCCGCGCTCGCTGAGTATGTACCTGGGGTTCTTGGGGTCTTTCTCTATCTTCTGTCTCAGGTACGTGATGTAAAGCCGCACGTACTGATCCTCATCGCGGTACTCTGCCCCCCACACCCGGGAGAGAAGCACCTCGTGGGTCAGCAGCTTGCCGGCATTGGTCACCAGTTGATAGAGAAGCCGGTACTCCGTCGGCCTGAGACGGACCTCCTGCCCGCGCACTATTACTTTCCGCTGGTCGAAGTTGACCCGCAGTTCGTTGTCAACCACAATCTCCGAGTTGGTCATGGCTGCCGGCTCCGTCCGCCTCAGTACCGCCCGGATACGAGAGACCAGTTCCCTGGGGCTGAAGGGCTTGGCGATGTAGTCATCGGCGCCCAGGTCGAGGCCTTTGATGCGGTCGACCTCCTCGCTCTTGGCAGTCAGGAAGATGACCGGGACTGATGTTGTCTCACGCAGTCCCTCCAGAGTCTCGAAGCCATCCATCTCCGGCATCATGATGTCCAGCAGTACCAAGTCCGGGTGTTCCTTGGATGCCTTTTCCAGAGCTTCGGAGCCGTTGGCCGCCCTGACGACCCGGAAGCCCTCCAACTCCAGGTTCATGGATATGAATTCCACCATGCGCGATTCATCATCGACGACGAGGACGGTCTTGCCGGAAAACCCTGAACCCATAATGGCCTGCTATGACCTCATCTTTCCCTGTTCAGCGGCAGAGTGAAGGTGAACTTCGAGCCCTTGCCGGCTTCGCTGGAGACCTCTATCTTTCCGCCGTGCGCTTCGACGATGGACCTGCAAATGTACAACCCCAGCCCCATTCCCCTCACCTTTTGCACCTGGCCGTTCTCTCCCCGGTGGAAGCGCTCGAAGACCCGGCCCAGTTCCCGCTGCGGTATGCCGATGCCTTCGTCGGTGATGGTCACCTCTACACTGTCCCCTTTAGCTCTCCCGGTCACGGCAATCCTTCCGCCCTTCGGCGAGTACTTGATGGCATTATCCACCAGATTGGTAAGTACTTCCTCCACCCGGTCTGGATCGGCGTACACTTCCGGAAAGTCGTCGGCAAAGTCAACCTGGAATCTGTGAATACTGGTCACCGACTCCAGCCGCCTGACCACCTTACTCGCCATGGCGGACAATTGGATAGGCTCCTTCTTGAGGGTGACCGTGCGGCTCTCGATACGTGACGCCAGTAGCAACCTGTTTACCAGCTTGCTCAGGCGGTCGCACTCCTCCTCAATTACCTGGAGCCCTTCACGCAGCGTCTTCTTGTTCCATTTCGCATCGCTACGGGCGAGCGTGCTGGTATACCCCTTGATGATGGACAAAGGGGTCTGCAATTCGTGGCCCAGCATCGAAAGGAAGGCGGACCTCAGGTTCTCGACCTCCCGCAAGCGCCTTATGTCTCGGACGTTGATCACGGCGCTGTGCGCCCGGCCGGTGGCCCGGGAACGCGTCACCGAGTAGACCATGGCCACCTCAATGTCCTGCCCGTCGGCGGACTGGATCTTGCCCTGGAGTTCGCAAGTTGACGGTCCGCCGTCCGGACGCGTCACCATAGGGCATTTGGTAGTGTTGCAGATCGACCTGCCATCCCAATCGCGGAAGTTCAGCACCTGGTAGCAAGGCAGGCCGAGCACCTGTTCCCGGCGATGTCCGGACATCCTCTCCATCGCGGCGTTGAATCCGAGGACACGGCGCCGGGCGTCTATGCTCATGATCCCTTCGGCGCTGCCCTCGAGCATGGACTCCATCTTCGTCTTCTCTTCGACCAAGTGTTGCACCAGGCTGGCGTTGTCCACCGCAATGGCCGCCTGTCGGGCGAAGGCATGCAGTGTCGATTGGTCTGTTCTCGAAAAGGATGCCGCACCACGGGGACGCATCACGTAGATTAGTCCCAGGGATCGGCGCCCGACTTGCAGCGGCAGGGCGACTATCGGGTCCAGGATTATTCCCTGGTCGGACTTGGGCAAGGGTGGCCTCAGAACGGCAGAGAGGACGTTGAAGCTCTGCGAACTCACCGCCAAGTCGGGGAGAACCTCGTCGAGCAGGGGTAGGAGCCGTTCTAGAGCCCTTTCATCCAGACCACAGGAGTCGTTGATAACGAAGCAATGCTCCTCCTCATCCCATGTGGCGACGACACCCGCGCCGCCGCCCAGAGCCTCGATGGCGTTTCTCAGGATCATTCTTAGCGTCGCCCGGAGGTCGGCCTCCTGCGGTGCTGCATCCGGGAAGTTCATAAACCAAGCTTCATTGCTTCAGAGGCACACACCCGGCCCCTGATTTCTAATGGAATTCCAACAGTGTTCTAGCGTTATTCTAACACAGGCTTCTCTATACTCAAAGATGTATTGCCATTCGCGACATGGCTTTGACATCTGGCATCGGGTGCGAACACGAACTGCTTGATGCATGACATGGATTATCAAACAATGAAGATACAAGACTAAGGAAGGAGGAATACATGGCAACCAAGGGAAAGACCAGTAAGCTGGAGCCGCTTGGAGACAGGGTGGTGATCAAGCCCTCCAAGCGGGAGGAAGTGTCCAAGGGGGGCATAGTCCTGCCGGACACTGCCAAAGAGAAACCCCAGGAGGGCGAGGTAGTCGCTGTCGGGCCGGGGAAAATGACTGACGATGGCAAGCGGATTGCGATGGACGTGAAGGTGGGAGACATCGTTGTCTACGCCAGGTACGCTGGCACCGAACTCAAGGTTGATGAAGAAGAACTAATCGTCGTTCGAGAGAGCGACATTCTGGCGAAGAAGAGCTAGGGAAGGAGGAGTAACACATGGCAGGAAAACAGATCATCTTCGGTCAGGAAGCCAGGAGAGCCCTCAAGAAGGGCGTGGACACACTGGCCGATTCAGTTAGACCTACTCTGGGACCCAAGGGACGCCCAGTAGCCATCGACAAGAAATGGGGCCCGCCCACGGTTATCAACGATGGTGTCAGCATTGCCAAGGAAATCGAGCTTCCTGACCCATACGAGAATATGGGGGCCCAGCTTCTGAAGCAGGCGTCATCCAAGACAAATGACAAGTGCGGTGACGGTACCACTACTTCCACATTGCTGGCTCAGGCGATTGTCGCCGGCGGCTTCAAGAATATCACTGCCGGGGCGGATGCCATGGCCATCAAGCATGGTATCGAGAAGGGCGTCGGCGTGCTGGTCGAGGAGCTGAAGAAGAAGGCCATTTCGGTCTCCGGCAAGGAGCAGATCGCCCAGGTGGCTACCATCTCCGCTGTCGATGCTCAGATTGGCAATCTTATTGCCGATGTGATGGAGAAGGTGGGCAAGGATGGGGTCATCACCGTAGAGGAATCCAAGGGACTCCTGTTTGAGACCGAGTTTGTAGAAGGCATGAAGTTCGACCGCGGCTACATCAGCCCCTACTTCATCACCAACCCGGACCGGATGGAGACGGTCATCGATGATCCGTACATACTGATCACGGACAAGAAGATCTCTGCCGTGGCCGACATACTGCCGGCTCTGGAGAAGATACTCCAGGTCAGCAAGAACCTGGTCATCATTGCGGAGGATATAGATGGTGAGGCGCTGGCCACGCTGGTGGTCAACAAGCTGAGAGGCACCATCAACTGTCTGGCCGTGAAGGCCCCTGGATTCGGTGATCGCCGCAAGGCCATGCTGGAGGATATGGCTATCCTCACTGGCGGTCAGGTGATCTCCGAGGAAGTCGGCCGGAAACTTGACTCGGTAACCGCTGCTGACCTCGGCCGATGCCGCAAGGTGGTGGCCGACAAGGACAACTGCACTGTGGTCGAGGGCAAGGGAACGGAAGAGAAGATCAAGGCCAGAATGAAGCAGATCAAGGCCCAGGTCGACGAGACTACTTCTGATTTCGACCGCGAGAAGCTGCAGGAGAGGCTGGCCAAGTTGGCCGGCGGTGTGGCGGTCATCAAGGTTGGCGCAGCCACCGAGACCGAACTGAAAGAGAAGAAGCACCGTGTTGAGGACGCTCTATCGGCAACCAGAGCCGCCGTAGAGGAAGGCATCCTGGCCGGTGGCGGAGTAGCTCTGCTCAATGCCTCCGCTGCTCTCGACCAGTACATCAAGGAGGGTGGCGACGTGGCGACCGGCGTCAAGGTCTTGAAAGAGGCCATCGAGGAGCCGATCAAATGGATTGCCTTCAACGCTGGTGTCGAGGGATCGGTGGTGGTGGACAATGTGAAGAAGAGCAAACCTGGCATCGGCTACGACGCGGCAAAGAACGAGTACGGAGACATGGTAAAGAAGGGCATCATTGACCCTCTGAAGGTGGTCAGAACAGCCCTGGAGAATGCATCCAGCGTGGCTGTGATGATACTGACCACAGAAGCGCTGGTCACAGACATTCCGGAGAAGGAGAAAGCTCCGGCAGGCCCGGCCATGCCGCCTGAGTACTAGGCATCAACTAGGTAAGTGCAAACTTGGGGGCGGTCCTTTTCGGGACCGCCCCCCTGATGGAGACTGGAGAAAGACGGTGCTCGCGACGGAGATGCCAGGGAAAGCTCAGATCAAGTGCGCTATCCCGTGTCTTCGCTGCGGTGAGTGCTGCCGGCGCTACCAGGTTCGCCTGGACTTGCCGGAAGCAGAGCGGATTGCCGGCGAGCTGGGCTTGTCTCTGGGGACCTTCCGGGACAGATATGCGGATCCCCGGTGGCCGGGCGAGCAGAGCATCCTTGTTCGCCAGGAGGATGGTTGCTGTCCTTTCTTGCGGCGCTCCGGCGAGAACGGCGATGAGCTTTGTGGCATCCACCACTTCAAGCCTTCGAGTTGTCGCGAGTGGACACCTGGGCTCGATCGGCCCGAGTGCCAGGCCGGGCTGGCCAGGCGCTGGGGAATCACAGTTGGCTCTTTGGGAGAACTCAAAGGCCCGGACGAGAGAATGCGGGATCTTCGTTTGTTCATAGACTCATTGGCTAGCGACAGGAGGACTTGACATGCCGATATACGAGTACAAGTGCAAGGCGTGTGACCTCAAGTTCGAGGTCAAGAGGGGCTTCAGCGAAAGCTCGGGCGCCAACTGCCCCAATTGCCAATGCCAAGCACAGCGCATTTTCTCGCCAGTGCCCATCGTGTTCAAAGGTTCCGGGTTCTATGTCACTGACAACGCGAGCGAAGGCAGAAACGGATACAATAGCAGCAAGGGGGATGGGGAGAAGCCGGCAGAGAAAGCGTCGGCGTCAGAACCTGCCAAGAACAAGACTGGCGAGAAGCCGTCAGAGGCGGAGACTGTGAAGCCGAAGCCAGCCGAAGTCAAAGCATGACAGCCTGTCCAGAGATGAGCCGCCCGGGTGGCTGGCAGTCAAGGCATCGCAAGCAACAACGATAAGAGACATTTGACACCCTTCTTTTCGTGCTTTGGGCATCAGGGCGGCCCCCTTGTATGAAACCGCACCCTATTGGACCTGTCAGACAGCAGATTGCGATGACAAAGAGGGACTACTACGAGATTCTAGGCGTAGGCAGAGACGCCGATCCAGCCGCCATAAAGAAGGCCTACCGCAACCTGGCCATGCAGCACCATCCCGATAGGAACCCTGGCAACGGCGAGGCTGCGGAGAAGATGAAAGAGGTCAACGAGGCCTATGCCGTCTTGTGCGATCCGCAGAAACGCGACCTCTACGATACCTATGGCCATGCTGGCCTCGAAGGCTACACTCAGGAAGACATCTTTCGCGGCGTTGATTTCGGCAGCCTGTTCGGGGAATTCCGTTTCGGTTTCGGGGATGACGTCTTCGACAGCTTCTTTGGTGGGAGAACCTCGAGTAGGAGAGAGCCTAGGAAGGGTGCCGATTTGCGCTACGACTTCAGTGTGACGCTGGAGGAAGCGGCTTCCGGCGTAAAGAAGACCATAGAATTGTCCAAGGCATCCGCCTGTCCGTCGTGTAGTGGGACGGGGGCGCAAGCCGACGGACTGGAAACCTGCCGGAGATGTCAGGGTAAAGGACAGGTTGTCACTGAGCACAGGTCGGGCTACGGAGTGGTCAGGCAGATTGCGGGTTGCGGCGAATGCCGCGGACGGGGGAAAATCGTCAAGAAGGCCTGCAAGGATTGCCAGGGGAAGGGGGCCGTTGAGACCAAGGAGGAACTCAAGGTCGATGTCCCTCCTGGTGCCGATACTGGCTACAGTGTTAGGATCGAGGGTGAGGGAGAAGCCAGTGCCGATGGCCACCCTGGGGACCTGTACGTTGTTATCAATGTGGAACGGCATCCGCTTTTCGAAAGGCACGGTGACGACATCTACATTCAGCACGATATCTCTCTTGTCGCGGCAGCCCTGGGCGGCCAGGCACACGTGCCTGGGCTGGGCGGTGAGGTCAAGGTGGACATAGCCGAGGGGGCCCAAAGCGGCGCTGTGACAAGAGTCCCGGGTCAGGGCATGCCTCGTCTGGGCAAACGTGGCAAGGGGGATCAGTACGTCGTGTTGAGGGTCGTCACTCCAACCAACCTTGGCCGAGAAGAGAAGGAACTTCTCAGGCAGTTTCAGAACCTGAGAAAGGAATCCGATGGCCACAGACGCGGCAAAGACAGAAAGGGTTCAACCCTGTGAGACTGCCGTCGTCGGTTGCGGCTTCGCCAAGCGGAACCGGATATGTGGGCACATAGAACCGCCTGAGTGCGCTGCAGGCAGCGCAGCGATGTGTATGAGGTTCGGGGTAGCTTCGGTACTGGAGTGCGCAGGAGAGGAGGGCACAGAGAGTGGGTGAGGAACTGGGTCACATAGACAAACCTTCAGTGGAGTCCTTTGGAGGGCAGCGGAAGCTCTTCGTTGTGCCTCTTGTGCTGCGCGGCAGCGACGCTCCCGCCGACTACAGTGAGAGGTTCGACATGTACTGGCAGCAGGTCAGAGAACAACTGGTCAAACTGGAAGAGAAGACTGGCCCGGTGGAGTGCATCTATCATGAGGCCATCGTTGCCGGGGGCGAAGACGGCCTGAAGATACTGGAGAAGATGAATACCAGCAGTTGCTCGATAGTCAAGGAGAGGTGTGAGAGGGGTGCCAGGCTTGAGGCCACGGATGACCGGGAACTGGCGGAGGAGAGCATGGATTGGGAGAGGATGCTGCTGGGCGGATTTCTCAGCGAGAAGGTGGCCAGGATGGTGAGCCAGTTCTATGTGGAAGCTTCGCGAAAGAGATACGACCACATGGCCAAGAGGATAGACGAGTCACTGAAGCCGGGAGAGAGGGGGATACTCTTCATCACCGAAGGGCATTCCCTGCAGTTCCCCGGCGACACTCAGGTCTTCAGCGTGTTCCCTCCGGCACTGGACCAGATTCACAAGTGGTTCCGAGATGCATCTGCAGCAGATCTGGGCAAGGAGTAGGCGCTTGGCGCGAGTTGGTGACTTGTCCAGGCCTGGACAAGGTTGACCAACATGGCATAATATGGGTCTAGGGTATTGACAGAGCACTATGGTGGCTGTGATATAATCAGCCATCACAGCATATACGAAGTCCTTATAGGGGGATTGGAGGGAGTGAGAGGTGGCACCGTCTGCTGTTGGCTTCCTGAGTCACTTGTTCTTCCGGTGGACAGACCCCATGATGGTTGGCGCGAACCGTCTGGACAAGGACGAGGTGAAGTACCAGTGACAGCAACGGGTCACTTGTATTATCCTTAGTGTTGTACGTCCCCCTCTCCGGGCCGCTGCGCCCCCTCTGCTGCGCGAGTGGACTTTCTCCCTCACTGGTGGCCCGGAGGGGGTCTCCATTTTCCTCAGGTCTCCTGTAGTACTGGCGGGACATGCTAGCCTCTTTACAGAACCCCGTCGGTGTAAATGCGTGAGTGCCTCTGCGTTCTTCATCTGCAGACCGCGTTCCTTTGTTCACCTAGGCATGGGATTGGCCTCGGTTGGGGTGCAGGCCCTTTCACGCTGCGTTTCGTGGCGCGCTGGTCCAATGGACAGCGCGGGCGTCGCGGCTGTTGTGTGCTCAGTGGGGCCTTCGCTGGCACCGTTTATCTTCTGACCTTCAGTCGCCGGACAGACAGATGGCGCAGTGCGGTTTGCGGCCGGTTCGTGCGGACGGATTGAGGCGGAATGCAGTCCGAGTTCGCTGCACAGCCATGAGAGAGACGGCCTCAGCACCTTGTGCCCCTTGTCATTTGGTGCCGATGAGGGCTTGGCAGTCCCAAAACAGCGGCCTTGTTTATTCTGGCTTCGTCTGGCCGCGCCCTTCTTCACTGGGCTCGGTAGGGGTAGAGATGGGCGCCAACTGGGGCTCCTGTTTGGACGGGAGGGGGTCGATATCCGCCGCGCGCCTTCCCCACTTGAGAATGCTGGGCAGCAGAAGAATCACGGCAATAAGAGAGACCGGCAATATGTAGTATTGAATGCTCTGTCCTACGTTCAGGGTCAGACCGCCCGCTATGACGACCTGGCCACCGAAGAGTGGCATGATGATGTAGACGAGGAGCAGCGTACTGAGGACGATGCCAACCGACCGTCTGGCCCAGGAATCCAAGAACCACCAGTCCCACCAGGTTGGCCGCTCAGACTCCATCTGCTGCAGGGCCTCTGCCGCCTCCTGGAAATCCTCGACTTGCTGCAGCGCCAGCCGGAAGTGGCGCACCGCCTCAAGTTTCCTTCTGAGCCGCTGGAGCACCACTCCCGTGTGGTAGTGATACATCGCATTGGCGGGGCTTATCGCGCAGGCCCTCTCGAAAGCCGCCAGCGCCTCCTGATTCGAACGCAACCGAAGCAGCAGGCACCCCTTCATGTCCCAGGCATTAGCGTCCATTGGCTTCGCCCTTAGGTATTGGTCGATCGCATTGAGCGAGGTCTTGTCCTGGGCCAAAGTGAACTGAACGGAGGCGATATTGAAGTGATAGCTGGGATTGCTCGGGTCAATCGCCGCCGCTCTTTCGTAGCTGACCAGGGCATCCTCAAGCGCACCGAGGTTATTCAAAGCAGCGCCGCGGTTGTTCCAGGTGTCTGCCTGGTTAACATCGATCGCCTTTGCCCTATCGTAGCTCTCCACAGCCTCCTGGTAGCGTTCAAGATTGACGAGAGCGTTGCCGCGGTTGTACCAGGTTGAGGCGTTGTTCGGGTTGACGAGAAGGGCCCGGTCGTAGCTTTCCACGGCTTCCTCGTAACGTCCCAGATAGGCCAGGGCGGTGCCGCACTCATTCCAGGCATCTCCGTAGTTCGGGTCCAGGGCCAGAGCTTCATTGTAGCTTTCGACTGCGTCCTGGTAGCGCTCCAGCTGAACCAGGGCATTGCCACGATTGTTCCAGGCTCCCACCATCGTAGCATCGAGGGCCAGAGCTTCATCGTAGCTATCCACCGCATCCTGATCCCGCCTCATCATATAGAGCGCATTGGCTCGGTTGCACCAGGTAGACGCGTTCTCCGGCTGTATAGCGAGTGCCATATCGTAGCTCTCAACAGCTTTCTGGTACCGCTCCAGACGGGCCAGCGCATTGCCGCGGTTGTGCCAGGCTCCAGCATTGCTGGAGTCAATGGTGAGCGCTTGATCATAGCTCTCTACGGCCTTCTGATGACCCTTAAGGATGTAGAGAGAATTGCCGCGATTGTTCCAGGCAGAAGCATTGTTTGGGTCCAGCGACAGTGCTTTGTCGTAGCTTTCGGATGCTTCCAGGTAACGTTTCAATGTGTACAGGGCGTTGGCCCGGTTGTTCCAGGCTTGGGCGTCATTCGGGTCCAGTGCGAGGGCCTTGTCATAGCTGTCCACGGCCTCTGAGCATTTCTTCAGCTCGTCCAGGGCACTGGCCCGGTTGTACCAAGTGGCGGCGTCGCCAGAGTCCAGTGCGAGGGCCTTGTCGTAGCTCTCCACGGCCTCCTCATAACGCTGCAGGTGAATCAGGGCAGAGGCACGGTTCTTCCAGGCTGCAGCATCCTTGGGATTGGCACTGAGCGTCTTGTCATAGGCCTCGACAGCCGGTTCCCACTTGCTCTCGCTGAAGAGTCTGTCGCCTTTTTCAGAAAGCTTCCGCCTCTTAGTCGCTACCACCATGTCACTCCTTACTGATTAGGGCTCGGTTCCGGGCGACGGAATGATCCGAGCCAGACTCGCGTGGCTATGGCCAACGCACGAACGTCACCGAAGGACAAGCGTAGCACAGGGGGGCACTGTCCTCTAGGGGGAGTGTTCTCAAATAGCTCACGAGGTGCGGGCATTCCATTACAAGTAGTTCTCAGGCCATCCGGGCTGCTCTGAAGACCGCACCCCCGCAATGGTCAGGCTTCGTCTTGATTCCGGATCGTTTTGACAGCCCTTGCCGGGGGGTGATAGCCTTGGCCGAAATAGGCTTCCAGCCAGCGGTGGAGGTGCAGGAATGCCGCAGGCCAATGTGAATGGAGTCAAGCTGTACTACAAGACCCATGGGCAGGGAGAGCCCCTGGTCCTGATACCGGGCCTGGGCGCTGGTCACACCTCGTGGTTTCGCCAACTCCCGGCTTTCAAAAAGCACTTCAAGGTCATCACCTTCGACCCCAGAAGCATCGGAAGGAGCGACAGGCCGAAACAGCCTTATGGTTTCAGAG
>DAIQQD010000269.1:0-2704 GCA_036787015.1 Chloroflexota bacterium | reverse complement strand
AGGCATCTCCGGGTACATACAGTACTACCGCAATCACCGGAACAACAGCTAGTCGCCCCGCATCTTCAACGCAGTCTTCAAACCCCGCGGACTCTCGGGTTGATAAGGCTCTCGGTCAGGTCGAGTCACATAGAGGCTGGCAGGGCAAAACCGCGATCCTTCTGTCCCTGCCGGGAGCCCGGCAACTTGACAATACCCTTTGTGGCACATAGAATCGGCGGCAAGTCAAGGTTCGCTCCAGCCAGGGTCGGCTGGGGCAAGTCGTCTCTCTTCCCTGGTCAGGTTTCGAAACGGAGCAGGATCCCAACGCGTAAGGAGATAGCCTCGACTTGAATACCGCGTACATCGTCAACTCGGTGGCTGTGGACCGCTGCAACGGCCGCTGGTACAGGCTTCAGAATCACTTGAGGAATAGCGGACACCCCCCAGCCGACGTCCGGATGACAAAGGCGCTCGGCGAGGCGACTCGTCTGGCCAGAGAAGCCGCCCAGTCCGGATACCAGATGGTGGTGGCGGTCGGCGGCGACGGCACCGTCAACGAGGTGCTCAACGGCTTGTTCGAAAACGGAGTCCCGCTGGACGGACGCACTGTTCTGGGAATCGTCCCTCTTGGCTCGGGTTGCGACCTGGCACGCACTCTGGGCATCACCGCCGAGACTTCGCCCGTGCTGAACCCCCCCGGACACAGCAGCACCAGGAAGATCGATGTCGGCAAAGCGGAGTTCACCGATTTGCAGGGTAAGAGGCGGACCCGCCTCTTCATAAACATCGCTGATCTCGGCGCGGGTGGATTGGTGGTAGAGAAGGCCAACAAAGCCCCGGCGATACTGGGCCGGCGTCCCAACTACGTATGGGGCATACTGACGGCGGCACTGGTCTATCGAGCCAGGCTAATCAAGATCTCGATTGACGGCAACCCGCCTGTCGAGATGCCCACCAGGAATGCCATTGTGGCCAACGGCCGTTACTTCGGGCGTGGATTCTTGGCCGCGCCGGAGGCCAAGTTGGATGACGGCCTGTTCGACATAGTCAACGTTGGAGACTTCGGCACTCTGGAGGCGCTGTGGAATGTTCCCAGGCTGCGCAACGGAACCCACATCGGCCATCCCAAGGTGAGCCACTACCGCGGCCGGCGCGTTGATGTGACCAGCGATGAGAAAGTGTTGCTGGAGATGGATGGGGACTTGGTGGGAACGCTCCCGGTGACCTGCGAAGTAATTCCCGCCGCCATCAACGTCATGGTGTAGAAGCAGCGGTGTGACATGGGCGATTCACGCATAGAAAAACTCGCCGATGTGATTGTCAGCTACTCCGTGGCCGTGCGCCCCGGTGACAAGGTCGTCATTGAGGGTGAGAGCCTGGCAGAGCCTTTGCTCAAGACGCTCTACGTCAAGGTGCTGCAGGCCGGCGGGCACCCGCTGATGCGGGTGGGGCTTCCGGGCATGGAGGATCTCCTCTTCAAATACGCTTCCGATGAGCAGTTGCAGCATGTCCCCGAGCCGTTGAAGCTGACAACCGAGAAGTATGATGTGCGCATAGCCGTTGGTGGCGCCGACAACACGAGGTCGCTGACCAATGTCGATCCCGCCAAGATGGTTCTGCATCAGCAGGCGCGAAGCGAGTTGATGAAGACCTCCATGCGTCGATCTGCGGCTGGAGAACTACGCTGGACATACGTTATCTTCCCCACCAACGCCTATGCCCAGGATGCCGAGATGAGCCTGAGCGATTATGAGGACTTCGTCTACGGTGCCTGCCTCCCGGACATGAATGATCCGGTGGGCTACTGGCGGCGCTTCTCAGAGCGTCAGCAGAAGGTCGTCGACTGGCTTAAAGGGAAGGAACAGCTGCATGTGGTAGGACCGGAGACCGACCTGCGCGTCGGCATAGCTGGGCGACCATTTATCAACTGCGACGGACGCTACAACATGCCGGACGGCGAGGTGTTCACCGGGCCAGTGGAGGACAGCGTAGAAGGCCATGCTTTCTTCTCCTATCCGGCCATCTACGGAGGGCGTGAAGTCATCGGCGTCAGGCTGTGGTTCGAGAAGGGACGCGTCGTAAAGGCCACTGCGGAGAAGAACCAGGATTTCCTGTTGAAGACGCTGGATACCGACCAGGGATCGCGTCTGGTAGGAGAGTTCGCCATAGGCACCAACGAAGGCATAACCCGCGCCACCAGAGAGATACTCTTCGATGAGAAGATAAACGGCAGCTTCCATATGGCACTGGGCGCCGGCTACCCGGAGACCGGCAGCAAGAACGAATCGGCAGTTCACTGGGACATGGTCAGCGATCTGCGCCACGGCGGCCAGATATGGGCGGACGACCAGTTGCTGTACAAGGACGGCAAGTTCACCATCGACTTCTGACCGAGTTTACAGAGGAGAGGGCTACACTAGCTTGGCAGAGATGAAGGATGTCGTGGCAAAGATCGTATCTCAGAAGGGGACCTGTGCCCTTGGGCTCAAGGTTGGCGATGAGTTTCTGATCGGCCAGACAACCCCATCAGGGATGTGTGCCTGGGCCTTCTGTGCCCTATGGCCTTTCGCTACGGTGTTGCAGGCGGGTGCTTCCTTCCCTTGGGAGGGCGTGGGAGACAAGGCTACGGTGGCCTGTCCCGATCCCGACAATCCGGTGGTCTTTGAGCTGAGACGGCGCCAGCCGTAGTTGCGCCACGGACTCAACAACAGGGACTGGTTTC
>DAIQQD010000268.1:0-2712 GCA_036787015.1 Chloroflexota bacterium | reverse complement strand
CGGGTCAGCCTGTCCTGGACGGACAGTCCAGGGCATCAGCGAGTTGTTAGGCAGCCTGAGGGTACAGTCCGGGCTGATAGGTAACACTATAGTCCAGGTTGATGGGTAACACTCTTGCAAGCGGCATGCCACTGCGGAGGCGGCCATGCCCTGGAGAGAGGTGTCACCCATGGACGAGAAGATCCGTTTCATCGAAGCCTACCAGGCCGACGTCTTCAACTTCCGGGAGCTCTGCGCCTTCTTCGGCATCTCCCCCAAGACCGGCTACAAGTGGGTCCGACGCTGGAAGGCTGAAGATCGGCCAGGGCTAGAGGACCGATCTCATGCCACCCTCTCTTGCCCCCACAAGACCCGACAAGATGTGGTGTCAGCACTCTTGGCCATGCGCCGGCGCCACCCGCGCTGGGGGCCGGCCAAGCTGTTGCAGATCCTCCACAAGCAGCGCCCTTCGCTCCCTCTCCCCGCCCGTTCAACCACTGCCCAGCTCTTCAAGCGCCATGGTCTGGTCAAGCCGCGGCGGAGACGGCCGCATCCAGGGCATCCAGGCCTTGGGCAAACCCCAATGTCGCATCCCAACTCCGTCTGGACCGCCGACTTCAAGGGCCAGTTCAAGACCCTTGACGGGGAGTGGTGCTACCCGTTTACCCTGGTCGATGGCTGCTCCAGGTACTGCCTCGCCTGCGTGGGGCTCCCGTCGACCAAGCATGAACTTGTGCAGCCACTCTTCGAGCGAGCCTTCCGGGAGTTCGGCCTGCCCAACGTCATCCGCACAGACAATGGCGCCCCCTTTGCCTCCCAGGCCATCCACCGCCTGTCTCGCCTCCACGTCTGGTGGATCAAGATCGGCGTCTATCCCGAACTCATCCTGCCAGGCCATCCCCAACAGAACGGCCGCCATGAACGCTTCCACAAGACGCTCAAAGACGACACTGCCAAACCCCCTGCCTCAAGCCTGAGAGCCCAGCAGCGCAAGTTCAACCACTTCGTCCGGGAGTACAACCACGATCGGCCCCACGAATCCCTCGGCCAGGAGACCCCAGCCTCACTCTACCGACCCTCCTTCCGCCCTTATCCCGATCGCATCCCCGATCTGGACTACCCCGCCCACTTCGACCGGCGCCTCGTCAGCACCAACGGCGGAATCCGCTGGGGCAGCGGTTGGGTCAACGTCAGCCACGTGCTGGAGGAGGAATACGTCGGATTGGAGGAAGTCGAAGATGGCGTGTGGGACGTCTACTTCGGGACGGTGCTGCTGGGCCGATTCGAAGAAGAAACCCTGCAGCTACATGGGGGTTATCCCCACAACAAGCCGTTGTGAGTGTTACCGATCAGCCTGGACATTCTGTTACCCATCAACCCGACTGCTCACCAGATGGCGTGCGGCCTATTGATGCGTCAAAGTGAATCATGGTACCGGCCAGAAGCGGAGCGGCTCGCGACATTGCCCGAAAGGCAAGAAGGAAAATGAAGCGGCAGTTTGGTCTCGCTATGATCTTGTCCTCTTGGTCTCTGTCAACTCCGACCTGCACGTCGTTGGTTGGAAACTGAAGAGACTCTAGCACTCCGCCTACGCGAACATTCCGATGATGAATACGATCACCCCGACGACTATCAGAATGCCTCCAAACCTCTTGACAAATCCGCTGTGCTTCTCTGGCGTGGAAAATCGGCGGGATATGTCTATGCTCTTCCAGAACCCTTGCTGGAATATGTCAGGCTTCGCGATGTAGAGAATTCCCAACAGAACGAGCAATCCACCAACTGTAACCAGTATCAACGCCAGTGTAGTTGTCATTGTCCTTCTCCTTGGGCGCAACGGATGGCCGTTCAGGTGGCTTGGCCGATTCGCGACTGGACGAGGCATTCTACTCCGAGAGCGATTGCCAGGCAATCAATGGTCATTGGTTACGCCTTGGCCAATGGGCTAGAGCGCCCCAATTGGCACGCGCTGAGTACGGAGGCAACTGGCAGCTGAAAGGCGATGGTGGGGAGGGACAGAAGTGCCCGGTTCGTGAAGCTCGTCGATTGGGAAGCGGCGGCCTAACGGCCTCGAGCTAAGCCGCTCGGCGGCTCAGGTCATCTCCCATCATTCTAGGACATCCCGGCAGGCCAGGCTCCATCCCCTTTCCGCCCGCCAGCCGGGTCAGCTTCAGCGAGTTGTTAGGCGCCGCAGGGCCCGAATCTCGAGCCCCGAGGCCTATCCTCCCAGCGTGACATCCTGCGACTCGTACCAGTGCAGCGCATTGAAGAATTGCTCCGGTTTGAAATCCGGCCAGAGGTCATCAAGCACGTAGAAATCCGCGTAGACCGCCTGCACGGGCAACAGACCGCTCAACCTTCTGCGGCCTCCCCACCTCACCACCAAGTCGATTCTCGAGACTTCGGACGAAGCGATGCACTCCACGAACGGCCTTCGCTTGCTGCTGCTCGTGTCACGCGAATTCGTCGCGGCCTTGCTCAGGTCCCACAACCAATCGTAGTTGACCAAGAAATTGACCTTCGTCGTGCCGCTGCCGAGGACCTGGCGGGTTCTGAAGGGCTTCAGCTCGGGAGGGAAAAGTGGCGAGTCGTCGTTTCCGACTACCAGCAGGGAAGCGCCCACCTTGGTAAGTCCCCGCACGGCATCGACGCACGCCTTACGAAAAGCCGCCGTCTGTTCGGGAGGTCGCTTCGTGTTGTCGCTGGTGAACCCGTACACGGTCAATTCCTCGA
>DAIQQD010000068.1:6929-9868 GCA_036787015.1 Chloroflexota bacterium | reverse complement strand
ACAAATGATAGTAACCACACTAAGCATGGCCGAGAGTGGAGGTTCAGATGAAGGCTGAGGCGGGCAAGGCACAGCTCATCCAGGCCATTCAAGAGCTCCAGGAGAAGATGGAGGAGCTTGAGGGGGCAATAGTCCCCATCGTTCCACAGGACTGGCTACTTACGGACCTCACCATGCCTCAGCTCAAGGTCATGTTGATACTGTGGAGGGAAGGACCGGCCCGTATGAGCGAACTGGCGTCCGGTCTGGCAGTCACCTTGGCCACGGCAACAGGAGTTGTGGATCGCCTGGTAGAGAAGGGCTATGTTGTTAGAGAGGGCCTTCCCGGAGATCGTCGTGTCGTGATCTGCCGGCTTTCGCAGGAAGGCCAGGAGTTCATGAAGGCTCTATGGATGTCCGGCCGGGTGCAGACAGCACGCATCCTCGAAGTCATGACTCCTGAGCAGCTCGAGATAGTGGCGCGGGGGACCGAGGTCTTCATTGAAGCCGCCAAGAAACTCCAGGCGGCTTCCGGTGGGAAGAAGGCGCCACAATCGTCCGGGTCGTGAAGTCCTGACCGCACAAGCACCGTAGTCTTGCATCCCAAGCACTCCGTCATTCCTGCTATGGTCCGTCTCCGCTAGCAGCATTACCCAAACCGCGAAGCTCGCACGTCATCATTCATGGGCTGCGCTAGCTCATCTTCACTTCAATGTGCTTCACCAGATCGTCGACGGTCTTGAACGTTTTCAGCTTCTCTATGTCCACTTCCATGTCGAACCGGCTCTCTATGCCTACGATAGCCTGCACCCAGTTCAGGGAATCTAGGTGCAGATTGGCCAGCGGCATATCGATGGTGATGTCCTGTTCGCGTTTCTTGGCTACCCTGGCGAGTATCTTCTTTAGTTCGTCGAATACTGACAACTGAGCCTCCTAGTACCGTGTGACGGTGGTTCTACGCCTGCATCTCCCGCCCTGTCATTGAGGGGCATCAACCCTCTTTGCCCCCCATTCTTGGGGGAGAGAGAAGGATGCTGGGGGACACCCCCGGTTCCCCCGGCAGGAGGTACTCTCCTGCACCTCTCCTTGTCATTCAGCGCGAAGGCGGGAGTCCTTTTCGGTTCCGAGAAGGCTACGCTTCGTCGTGGCCGCAAGACCCAGTCGGTTGAGTGGGCTGTACCCATCTGCACTGACGTCTTCAACCCCCTTTGCCCCCAATCTTGGGGGAAGAAAAGAAAGAGAGAAGCCTCGGGGACGCCCCGGAGCCCGGCAGCGTTCCGCTGCACCGTTGCGGCACGGCCCCCGGGTCTCCATTGTCTAGGCGTCTGAAGCCCCGAGCGCCTTCTCCAGCTCCACGCGAAGCGTGCCGACGAAGTCGCTCTCCACGGCCAGCTTGGCCTCGCCTATGGCCGCGGCAATATGATCAGCGCGGCTGGCCCCGTGGCAGACGATGGCCACCCCGTTGATGCCCCAGATGGGACCGCCACCCGTCGTGTCCGGCGTACTGATCAGTCTCATCAGCTTTGAGGTAACAGCCTCGACCGCAGGCTGTGGCATCATCGCCGCCAACTCCTGGGACAGAAAGCGGTTGAGGCCTCTGGCCATGCCCTCAGTGTACTTCAGCAGGATGTTGCCGATGAATCCGTCGCAGACGATGACGTTGGCCTTGCCATCGGGGATATCCATGCCCTCGACATTTCCAATGAAATTGAGACCGCTTTCCTTCAGCAGGCTGTACGCTTCCTTGACCACCTCGTTGCCTTTGCCCTCTTCTGCGCCCACATTGAGAAGTCCCACGGTGGGATTCTCTATTCCATGGAACTTCTTGACGAAGACGCTCCCGGCCACCGCGAATTTCAGCAGATCGCTGGCCTGACAGCCTACGTTGGCTCCCATGTCCAACATGAAGGTGTTCGGAGCCAGCTTCAAGAACGCTCCTCCAACGATGGGCCGCTCGATGCCCGGCAGACAGCCCAGATGCTGATAGGCATTGACCATGAAGGCTCCGGTCGAGCCAGCGCTGACCACCGCATCGGCCTTGCCATCTTTGACCAGTTTGGTGGCTATGGCCATGGAACTGTTCGGTTTACGCATGGCGGCGATGATGGCGTTCTCGCCATCCTTGACGACCTCAATCGCTTCCACCAGTTGAATTGATGAGTCGTGAAAGCCGTGCTTCTTGAGCTCAGCCATCAGATCAGGCCTGAGGCCGGTAATGATCACCTCTACGTCCATCTCTTTGACCGCCCGGGCTGCTCCGCTCACTACCTCGGTGGGGGCATAGTCGCCGCCCATCCCATCCAGAGCCACCCTGACCTTCTTGTTGTTCCCACCGTCCTGCTTACTTATCATCTGGTCCTCCTTTCCCCCTTGCCCAGCCGATCATCGAGAGGTCGTCACAGAACCCTTCTTCAACCCCCTTGTTCCCCAATCTTGGGGATGGGAGGAAACGCAGGGGAGCTTCGTCCCTCTGCACGCCCCAAATATCCTCTCCCTTGATGCGAGAGGATAGAGGTGAGGGTGACTGCACCGTCTTTGAGACAGCCTTATCAAGAGCTATCCCAGGTGTGGCTTATAGCATTCCCTTGGCACACGCTGTGGCAGTTGGTCTTGAGTGACTTGGCACAGGAGCTGAATCCAGGGCAGAGAAGTGACAGTCTGTTCCTGGCCTCTTCTCTCACCATCGCTTTGGGTTGGTCTCCGTTCTCCTGGGCGATATCGAAAACGCTGGAAGGACACACGCTGACGCATTTGCCGCAACCGTCGCAGCGGGCGCGGTCCACAGTTATGAAGTAGTTGCCGGTGGCATCGGCGTAGCCGTACTGTATCTTTAAGCCGTCGCCATTCCGGCTCTGGCCCCGCTCCCGGGCGAAAAGGGCAGCGCCGAGAGCACCCATAAGCTGGGGGTCCTCGGCCAGCAATGGCTCCAGCCCCACCTTCTCTCTCAGCTTCTGGACCAT
>DAIQQD010000068.1:0-6829 GCA_036787015.1 Chloroflexota bacterium | reverse complement strand
CTCGATAGCGGCACATCGAGCACTTCGGCGATGATCTCCAGGAACCTCCCCGTGCCGCCGGCGCACTTGTCATTCATGATGAAGTTGACCACCCGGCCCTGGTCGTCGCAGCGGATGGCTTTGCAATCCTGTCCGCCCATGTCCAGTATGGTCCTGACGGAGGGGAAGCAGTGATTGACGCCGCGGGCGTGGCAACTGATCTCCGATACATTCTCGTTGGCGAAGGGCACCAGGACTCTTCCGTAGCCGGTGGCCACTGTGTACTTGACCTCTTTCAGAGAAACGCCGGTGCCTCTCAGCAACACCTGCATGGCCGCCTCCGAGGTCTTGACGCTCTCCGGACCCGTGTCGCAGATGACCGAGGAGAGCACCGAGGCCTTGTTCAGCAGCACGGCCTTGGTGGCCCGCGAACCGATGTCTATGCCGGCGACGATCATCTAGCTGGCTCCCTGAATCATGTTCTCTTTGGCTATGAGGGCCGCCCCGATGGCTCCCGCCAGTTCGGGCGTTGGCGGAATCAGCACGGTGTGGCCTATTTCCTCTTCCAGGATGCTGACCAGGCCTCTGTTGGCAGCCACTCCGCCGGTGACGGCCACCTCCTTCTTTACACCCACTCTCTGCAACTGGGACATGATCCGGTGCACCATCGAAATGTATATCCCGGCCACGATGTCCTCCACCGGTGTCGGCGGGTCCCGGTGGATATGGGAGATGACCTCCGATTCGGCGAAGACGGCGCACGTCCCGGTGATCTCCGCCCGGGCTTTGGCCTTGGTAGAAACAACGGCCATTTCCTCCATGGAGAGCCGGAGGAGCTTGGCCATCTGCTGCAGGAAGATACCAGTGCCGGCCGCGCACTTGTCCTGGTTTCCATAATCAGACACCCGGCCGCGTTCGTTGATCCTGACCACGGTTATGCTCTCCGCTCCCATGTCTATCACTGTTCTGGCCTCAGGCAGCAGGTAGTGGATTCCCCGGGCCAGGCAGGTAGTGATGGCCTTATTCTGCCGGCTGAACGAAACCGACTTGCCCCCCGCCCCGGTGGAGACAACGTAGATGTCCCCATCCTGGCCGGCCTTGGCCATGGCTTGTTGGAGGGCGGCTTTGGCGCTGGACTCGGCGGAATCCGAGGACAGGACAACGGCTGACGACAGAATCCCATCGCCACCCATTACCACCGCCTTCGTGCTGAGACTCCCTATGTCAAGGCCAACCGCTCTCATGATCAACATCCGTCTGTTGCGGCTATGATACCACTATCTCCGGTCGTCGAGGAGTTCGAAGAACCGCTCCAGTTTCTCTCTTACCTCCCCCTCGGACGTTACAGTCGGGTCCACCACGTCGCAATCGACGGTGAGCACCGGAACATCAATCTCGGATAGCGCATCCTTGAATAGCTTTATGGTAGCGCAGGTGTGCCGGCAGCCGACGTCGGCGTAGTAGACGGCTCCGTCCACCTCATACCGTCTGGCGCTCTCCACTATCTCGCCGATGGCCTTCTCGCTCATCGGCCCGAACATGTGGCTTTCCGGCAGCATGTACGACTTCTGAGCCACGCTCTCCAGGGGTTTGGTCGGGTCCAGACTCCCTTCGCCCCAGTTGCAGAAGAAGGGCTCGGTGGCACTCACGGCACCATATTCGCGCGACAGCTTCTCCAGGAAGCCGATGAGATACATGGGCGGCATGAACAGTGTCATCAGCCGGTAGCGCTCCTTCGGCACCGCGCCCCTATGCTCTGTCACCGCGGTGGCCAGTTCGTCCCGCAGCGTCTGCAGGTACTCGGTGGCCTTGGGGCGGCCGGGAAACAGATAATCCACCGTCACCAGCTCCAGGAAGCCCTGCGGGTGGAAAGGAGAGGGCACCGCCTCGCGCAACCGGTTGATCTCCCGGAAGAGCTCGATCTGCTCGTCCATGTGCCGGACCGTTTCGGAGAGCTTGCCCCAATCCATCTTCAGCCCGGATTGAGCCTCCAGGAAAGCGACCATGTCCCGCAGCTCTTCGACGAAGTACTTCATTTCCTCGTCCGATCGCTGGAACGGACGGTCCAGAAAGAATCCGGGGCTGCCGGTGATCTTCATTAGCAGCTCGCCGCACTTGGCTGTGTTGTCACAGACCATGTTCGACCAGAGGACCGCATCGGGACGGGGCAGGGCTCCGATGCTCAGGGCCCCGGCCAAACCGCGGTGGGGGGAGCATATCTCCGAGCTCAAGCCCTGTTCGGCGCCGGCCGCCAGCAGGTCGGCGTACTGGCCCAGAAAGAGAGCTGTCATCCAGGAGGTGGTCTCGGTGTGCATGGGAACGATGTCCATGGCGTACAGAACCTCGCTGGGGAAGAAGACCGTGTGGGCGGCGACGAACCGGCCCTGCTGCCGGGCGGTGGCCAGTTGGGTACAGTAGTCGATGAGCATCTCGTAGTAGAGCACTTCGCTCTTCCTGGCCTCAGGACGTGCCCTGTTCATGCGGAGCATCAGGCGGCAGGCCCGCAGGATGGCATCTATTCTGTCCGGAGTCTTGGCCGTCGTCGTCATTTCCTCCGGGCCTCCAGCATCTCCAGGAAGGCCTGCACCCTGGTCAGTATCTGGCCGGAGCCCGAAGTGCCGTACTCCACGTCCAGCGAGAGCATCGGAATGCCATTCTGGTTCAGCACATCACTGAGCAAAGGCAGATCGTTGGAGTAGGGAGAACAGTACCTGATGGTCTGGCTGATGACCCCGTCCACACGGAACTCCCGGATCAGATGCAGCATCCGCTGGAACCGCTCTTCAGACGGATACATCCTGGCGCAGGGGAAGTTGTTCAAGTAGCGGCGGGCAATGGCCTTCAAAGGTTCCTGATGGTTGCCCACGGCCACCGGGTCGGCCCAGTACCGGGTGCCGGTGCATAGCTCATCGGTGACCACCAGTCCGCCGATCCGCTCGATGGATTGGATGAACTCGGCGTTATTCAGGGCGCTGCCAGCAATCATTATCCTGGCTTTCCCTTTGCCTTTCGGTTTCGAACGTTCCAGGTCCCTGATCAATCCTCTCAGGCAGTCGTTGAACGCCTCCTTCGGCATGCGGGAACTGGCGTTCAGCACCTCCATGGTCTGGCTGCCGTCGATCGGAGGTTCATCCAGCTTCCTCAGATCGTTGAGCGCCCGGAGGAGCGACCGGGACTCATTGTAGAGAGCGATCGAATTCATCAGGGCCTGTGCGGTGATTCCTACCCCCAGATGCTCTTCCAGCCCCTTCTTCAGCTCAAGCACCTGGGTGAAATAGAGATCATTGGCCCTCTCGGAGTACTTCCGCGGCACGGTCATAACATGACTGAAGGGCACGGGCACGTAGTTGCACCACAGGTCGAACAACCGCCGGGCGGCGTCGCAGGTGGAGCCCGCCACGAAGCCGTCCAGATACTCGTACTCACCTCTCAGCCCAAGCTGCAGGCAACTCCGGGCGAAGGAGCAGTTGTTGACATAGAAGTAGGCCGTGCCGTCTTGCAGGTCCATCTCCCTGGCGTATCCGGAGATCCTCACGGGCAGCGCGCCGGCGGCATGCAGCAACTCCTCCGGGACGTAGGTGCACACCCACCCCACCACCTTCTGGCCCTGGGTCTTCGCCGAGAGAATCTCAGGGGACTTGGGGAAGGTGCGGTTCGCTTGCCTAAACCGCTCCATGACGTTGGGAGACGTACTAACCTTGTCAGCGCTCACAGTGCTCCGCAATGAGTACGCGGTACATCGTATTACGAGGTATGGTAGAGCACGCACGAGGCGGTGTCAAGATCGAGTGGGATTCCTCAATAAGAGGCACAAAGGACACTTGGCGCAGTCAAGGCTAGTAGTGGTAGACTCTGACCTCTTCAAGAATCGGTGTCACCATGATATCCAAGGTGGTCAGAGTGGCCCGCCACTGCATGTACTGACCTGAAGGCAGACCGGAAGTGACCGGAGACGTTCCCCCGACCGGTATCCAGGGTAGCGTCGCGTTGTCCGTAGCGAACAGCGTATCGCTGGCCCTGACATCGAAGGTGATATCGGTGTTGTCGGTTGGCAGAGTTTCGTCCCAGAACAGCGCATCCCATGTGGCCCCTACCGTCCCCGTGTCTCTCACTTGGGAAGCTATGGTGGCCACGTTGACGTAGGTGTTCGCGCCCACGAAGGCCAGAGAGCCACCGGCGGCCACATTGCCGAAGGCGTTGGCCATGGTTGTCCAGGAGTTGACTAGGGCATCGTACCGCCAGAAAGCTGTCGTTCCATTTCCCCTGAACCCATAGATGTAGCCTGAACCGGCGTAAGCCAGCGCGCCTCCGGCACCAACAGCGGCTGGTGCGGCGGCCATCGCTGCCCACGAGTTGTTGCCAATGTCATACCTCCAGAATACCGCCCGGTTGGCACCTCGAAACGCGTAGATGTAAGCGGCGCCATCATAGGTCAGGGCACCGCCGGCTCCCACATTGGCCGGGGCATTGGCCATCGTGGCCCACACGTTGTTGAGGATGTCATATCTCCAGAATACTGCTCGATTGTTGCCCCGCAACGCATAGATGTAGCCGGCGCCATCATTGGCCAGGGCGCCGCCGGCCGCCACGTTGGCCGGCGTAGTGGCCAACGTGGCCCACGCGTTGTTGGCAATGTCATACCTCCAGAAGGCGTTGGTGGCGTTGCCTCGTAGCGCAAACACGAATCCAGAGCCATCGTAGGACAGCGCCCCTCCCGCGCCGACATTGGCTGGCGCGTTCCTCCGGGCCTGCCAAGTGCCGAGGGTGGTGTCATATCTCCAGAAGGTTCGGCTGCCCCCGCCCCTGAAGGCATAGATGTACCTCGAACCGTCATAGGCCAGGGCACCTCCCGTGCCAACAGCGTTCGGAGCATTCGTCATGGATGTCCAGGCATTGCCAGGAACGCCGTGCGCCCAGAAGTTGACGCTCCCACCCTGAAAGGCATAGATGCGACTGTCCCTGGCTAGTACCACGTTGTCGGAACTGGATCTGGTATCGGCCTGAATCGGAATGCTAGCCTCAAAGTCCGCTTGAGTGGTCTGCAGCCATTGCGTAGAAGTCCAGGCCAGGAAGCTGTTGGCCAGTGAGTCTTCAGAGTCCGTGAAGCTGCCAGCCACCCCGCCGATGCCGCCGGCAAGAAGAGCCAGGCCAATGGTGAACAAGACTATGAGCCACCGTATGCCCCGCATTCCCGTTCCCCTACTCCTGTTTCGCCCCGGCATCAGCCCGGGCGGGCTCCTTCCAGTGCACCTCCAGCATGGTGCTCACCTCAGCCACAATAAGCGCGATGCCAATGAGGCCCAGCAGTATGAAGCCTATCGGCGTCTTCAGGTATTCGACGACATACCCGACATGAGAGACTTTGAAGCAGACCCTGCCCACCACATTCTCAGCCACCACCAGGTAGGGGTCGACGTCGTCATTGGCATCACCCTTGGTTCGAAACCGGTACGATTCGCCCGCTTCCACAGCGCTGACCCGGTGGCTCATCAGTTTGCCATTGGTGGGAGAGCGGAAGGTGATGATGTCGCCCACTTTGATATCCTCCGTCTTGATGGGCTTGGTCACCTGGACACAGCCCACAGGAAGCGCCGGTTCCATGCTGCCGGAGAGGATGGTGTCCGCCCGCCAGCCGAAGTGGGGCGCCAGCAGCGCCAGCACTACCATGGTCATGAGCAAGACCACCAGGGCAATCCCGACATACTCCGCCACCTTCGTCGCCTTCACTACCCATTTCGGCACTTTCGTCTGCCATGCATCTTGGCGCTGGCCATTCGCCGGCGACTCCGCCTCTACCTTGGCCGCGTCCGCCGCCGGTTTCGGCTGTAGAGTCTGTCCCAGCGCAGGTTCGGCCGCCAATGAGTTCGCTGCATCGCTGCCCTGCGAAACCTGAGGCTCATCTTCGAGAGGACTGTGCTGCGGCCGCGTCTCGTTGTACTGCCTGCGCCAGTTCGCCAGCAGGGTCCTCGCTTCCGGCAAGGTCGCGAAGGTTTGGCTGGCGAGGACTTCATCCCTCAGCTTGGTCCCCAATAGCCACGCACCGTCCTCTTCCCAGCGGCTATCCGGTTCGGCCACTGCGGTTTCTACTGGAACATGGCTTAGCCATTCAGCCACGGCCCTTGACACCGATTCTGATCCACTGCCCAGGACAATGTGCTTCGGGACTTCCCTGAGGACCAACAGATCGAACAGCCGGTCGATAATGTTTTCCAGCGATATCTGACGCTCGGCCGATATCGAGAGGCATTCCAGCGTATAACCGTCAAGTATGGCCAGGACCTCAAAAGGCTCGCCATCGGGTGTTTGAGCCTCCACAAACGCGCAGTTCCACACGTGGTCCTTGTACCGTGGATGCAGTTCTGTCTGCGAGCCGGCGTGCGACCGCCGACGTCCCAGTCGGGGCTGTCTATGTCGCACCTTCGTAGTTTCAGCCATCAGGATACTCCCAGCCCCGGTTCATCGACTGGCGTCTCCCTCTGCTCTCTCACTTCGTTTGGATATAACCAGAAGACCTGGAGCCCCCCGCCGCCTGCCGACGGCGGGCCCCGGTCCTCGCGAATTCCCGTTCATGCTTTCTTTCTCACCTGTTCAAGGTCCCATACATCACCTGAGCCGGCCCCTTGGGGTCGGCTCTCAACCGTCGGGTTGCAGTCCCACAACCCCTCGGGGGGGCCACTAAGGCGTTTCCATAAGTTGCTGTCTGGGGCGGCACTAGGCCGCCCCAGAAACATACTGAACTATGCCTGAGTCAAGTTGAACGTGATGTCAATGGTTGCCTGGTCGCTCTGGATGACGTTGCCAACTGTGGAAGCAATCTCCCAGTAGAGCTCGTAGGTGGTATCCTCACTAG
>DAIQQD010000267.1:0-2755 GCA_036787015.1 Chloroflexota bacterium | reverse complement strand
CCCATGCTCATTGGACCTCCCTTCCCCAGTCCCTGCTCCCAGGGCGGCTCTCATCGTTCCGTGACCAGCCTGCCCCGATTGTACCACCTGCATGAAGCCTAGCCTGAGGAGAGCAGCCTCAGCTTGCAGGGGGAACCCAGCTATTCAAATCCAGGACAGAACGGAGGGTAGCGGTTCGTTGTCCGGTGATCAAGGAGGCATTACAGCCTGGGGTGTCTTCCTGCTGCCGGTGTCTGTGTACCCATCTACCACTGCCCTTTGGTCGCTTCTCCCGCTTCCAGCAGCGCCTCTAGAAGTCCTCTGACGGCCAGCAGCTTGGGGCGATCCAATGCCCGCAACATCTCTTCACCCCGTTGGCTCCACGAGTGCCAGAGCCCCGACACGAGTCTCTCCCCTTCAGGCGACACGCGGCAAAGGACAATGCGTCGATCATTGGGGTCACTTTCCCTGACCACTATGCCTCTCTCCACTGTGCGGTCTATCACGCCGGTGGCCGTGGCCATGCTTACTCCCAACGCAGAGGAGATGTCGCTCATTCTAGTGGGGCCATTCGTGTATAGGAGAAGCAGTGCCCTGAGCTGACCGGCGGTCAGGTCCATGCTGAGCCATTCCTTTGGCATGAAAGCAAACAGCTCACGGAAGCCCCTATCCGCCAATGCCAGAGTGGATTCAATAAGCTTCTCCTTGTTGACTTCGGTTTCCATGAATGGCCTCCTCGACTGTCGCTGTTCAGCCGCTCTGCCTCTCCTGCGGGATGCTGGCGCGCCGGCCAGAGACAATGTAGCGCCGGTGACCGGCCCTGTCAACCAAGTCCCAGTGAGCCACCAGGGTTGCACCAGGCGAAGCGCAGCACTAACACGAACCGAGTCTCGCCACCGCCAACTCGCTGTAGATAGGACCGGCAGGGGTCAACTGGCTCTTCATCAGCCGGATGGCGTTGACCTCAAAGGAGAGGCTGGTCTTGAATTCGACTGTCTGAGCGAATTCGGCGAACCGTTGTCTGTCGTCCGGGGTCACCCGGTCGCGAAGGCGGCCCAGGGTCAAGTGCGCGCTGAATGGACGGGATTCAGGCGGGAATCCCAGTGGAGACAACACGGACTCCAGCCCCTTCTGGAGGCTGTTCAGCCTGTCCAGTTCGCCCCCCACCCCCACCCACACCACTTGGGGGCGCTGCCAGTTGGGGAAGGCCCCGGTGTCAGCCACCTGTAGCTTGAAAGGAGAGTGCATTTCGGCCACCCTGGACACGGCACCCACTATCTGCGGTATGGAGTCCGCCGCCACATTGCCCAGGAACTTAAGGGTCAAATGCATGCTCTCCGGATCTACCCATTTCACGAATGGATGCCGCCTGGTCTTGAGCTTCTCCTCCAGGGAGGTCAGTTCAGCTCGTACGCCGGCAGGCAGGTCAATGGCGATGAAGCTGCGAACTACGTCCATCCCAGGAGCCTCTGGGCATTGCCACCGAGGATCATGGCCTTGGACTCCCAGGGCAGGCCGGAAGACTCGATCTGCTCCATGACCCGCTTCGGCGAGAGAAGCGGATAGTCACTGCCGAAGAGCACCTTGTCGGCGCCGACCATGGCGGCCACGCTCTCGAACACCTGCGGCCGGTAGAGAAAGGGCGTCGCAGCGGTGTCGAAAAAGGTGTTGCTCAGAGCCGTCGCCACCTCCGGCATCAGGGCGTAGAAGGGCAACCCCCCACCCCAGTGGGCGCAGACCACCCGCAGCTCCGGGAAGTTCAAGATGAACCGGTAGATGGAGTCAGGAGTGATGGTTCCTTTCCCCGGGTACAGGTGACCCACCGGCTCAGAGGCGTGGGTCAGATAGACCATGTTGTGCTTCAGGGCCACTTCGACGATGGGCTCCATAAGCTTCCTGTCGCCCAGGTCATAGCCCTGACTGTCCGACCTCATTTCCCCGATGCCCCTCGCCCCACCCTCCACACAGCGCTCCAACTCGCGCACCGCCGCATCGCGGTCTTTGGGCTGAACGACACAGAACGGTATCAGGCGTTTCGGATAGCGGGCCGCCGACTCCAGGACATAGTCATTGGTCAACCTGCAGGTCTCATTGGTGTCCCAGCCCGCACTGAGCAGCGCCGAAGCATCGATCCCGCACTCATCCATGCTGGCGATGAGGTCCTCGGCGCTGGCGATCCTGGCCTTGGGAACGGTGAAGAACTCGCGGAACATGCTGTCGCGCCGGCAGTATTCCGCGCGCTTCTCCTCCATCTCGGGAGGTAGGATGTGAACGTGAAAATCGATAATCACGGCGTAAGTATACTAGCCGGAGCAAGTGGGGTTCAAAAGCCTCGACGGATTCGGGCGGCCGCTGGCTACAAGCCCTCCCGTTTGTACTGCTCCAGCGTCTGAAGCCACCAGGCATGCATCGCCGGATCGTGATCCACCCACTGCAACTGGGACTTGGTGGCTTTGCCCACGATCCGCCCCGGAACACCGGCCACGAATGAGCCGTCGGGCACCTTCATACCCTCGCCCACCACTGCGCCCGCCGCTATGATGCAGCGGTCGCCGATCTCCGAGTCATGCAGAACAGTGGCATTCATGCCAATCAGAACCTGGTTTCCGATCCGGCGCGAGTTGACCACCGCGCCGTGGCCGAGGGTCACGCCGTTGCCGATATCCAGCCCTGACGGAGCTCCGTGCAGCACCACGTTGTCTTCTATGAGAACCTGGTCACCTATCCTGATCGGGCCGAAGTCCGCCCTCACCACCGCACCGGGGAAGGCGGCGGA
>DAIQQD010000067.1:0-10039 GCA_036787015.1 Chloroflexota bacterium | reverse complement strand
GGTGGTCTGGCCACCGCCTCGGATTTCCTCTACAGCGCAGTCTCACGCCTTTCGGAGAGGAAGCCTGTGGTGGTTTTCGTCAGCGGGACGTGCGCCTCTGGCTCCTACTTGGCCAGTTGTCCCGCGGCCAAGATAGTCGCTTTGCCTACAGCCGTGATCGGCTCCATTGGCGTTCTCTCCGTCAGGCCGATAGTGCAGGACCTGCTGAACAAGATCGGCGTACACGTGGACGTTACCAAGAGCGGCCGTCTCAAGGACATGGGCAGCTTCTACCGCGAGCCCACGGAAGAGGAGAAGAAGAAGGAAGAGGAACTCATTGCCGGGTTCTATGACTACTTCGTGGCTGCTGTGGCCAAGGGCCGGAAGATGGAAGAGAGCAAGGTGAGGGAGTTGGCTACCGGAGAGGTATTCCTGGGTGAGAAAGCGAGGAGCCTGGGGCTGATTGACGAGGTAGGTGACCTTGACCGGGCTATTGATATCGCGTCGGAGCTGGGCAGAGTGGGGCGCCGCCTTATCCCCATGAGGCGTCGACCGAGCCTCTCCGAGAGGTTGTTCCTGCGGTTCGCCGATGAGTCCTTTGAGGAAGCCCTGGTGCAGGCGGAGGGCCTGCTTAGTCGCCGGATATTCTACCTCGGCTGAAGCTGGAGCATGATGCCTAGCGCAGGCGTGCTGCGGCTATTATGACACCCAGTACTACTATCAGGATGTCGATCAGGTCGAAGTGTAGGAAGAACGTTACCGTCTCCCCGGAGATGCCGACCCAACTGACGACGTAGCACAGTACGAAACAAGTGCAGGCAATGACCTGCAGAGGCCTTCCCCTCTTCTGATTGACTGCCCGGCTGACAATCTCCGCGATGCCGTAGGCGACTACAGACCCCAGTATCAAGCCCAGCGTGAGGCTCCAACCCAGGATGTCGACTGCCGACCGCAACCAGGCCCAGCCTATTCCGATGGCGATGGCTACCAACAGCCCGGCAGCCACGGCCCGGAGATACTGAAGCGGCGTGATACTGTATGTGGGCAGACGTCTTACGTTGGCACACTTCCGACAGCGGGCGCCGACCGGCGTCTCGACAAGGCACTTCGGACAGATAGGTGTGCCACACTTGCCGCAGGCCAATCCGGTCTCAACGTCGTTGTGGATGGCACATTTCATGTGGCCGTCTTCTCGCGCCCTAGTGGCCTCTTCGCTCGTTCAGAGCGAAGAGCCGCTCAACACCCTCGGGGGGTATGGCTACTCCCCCTATGGGTGTCTCTGTGGCGTTGTCCATGCCGTGATAGTCGCTGCCGCCGGTAGCCACCAGAGCATGCTTGTGCGCCAGTGAGGCCAGGTACTGCGTTGTCCTCAGTGGGTAGTTGTTGTAGTAGACCTCAATACCCACCAGCCCCACTCTCTGGAGACGCGGGATGACATGCTCCAAATCGTCTATCTCGGCTGGATGGGCCAGGACTGCCAGCCCACCGACTCGGGTTATCAGTTCGACCACTTCCTCCGGCGTCATCTTTTCCCGCTCCACATAAGCCGGGGCCTCGCGGCCGATGTATCTGTTGAAGGCTTCTTTCAAGGAAGGAATGTAACCTTTCTCCAGCATGGCCTGAGCGATATGTGGCCGTCCCACAGAGCCACTGCCGGCGATGTCTTGTACGCGGTTCCATTCAATATGGACATCCATCGAGGCCAGTTTGTCGATCATCTTCTGGGCGCGCACCTTTCGGGAGTTGCGAAAAGCCGCCAGCTTGATAATCAGTTCCGGATTGGCGTAGTCGATGAAGTAGCCCAGGACATGGACCTCACCGCGAGGAACATCTGTGCTGCACTCGACTCCCGGGATTACCCGCAGAGGCGGGTGGTTCTCGGCGACTTTCAATGCCGGTGCTATTCCGTCAACTGAGTCGTGATCGGTGATGGAAATGACAGCCAAGCCCAGTTTAGCTGCTGTCCGCACCACATCTTCGGGGCTGAGACGCCCGTCCGAAGCGGTGCTGTGCAGGTGAAGATCGAATTTCATGTCCTATTCCACTTCTCTATCAATTCGGGTGATGCTGGTGGCACACCCCGTGTCCGGCTCCGTCTCGACCAACACGGAATTGAATGTGACCGGGCCTTTGCCCACCGAAAGCCGCTGCGGCATATGCGTGAGGAAGCGGTGGAGCACCTCTTCCACGGCATCGCCAATCACGGAATCTGATGGTCCCACCATACCTATGTCGCTGACAAAGGCCGTTCCCCTCGGCAGGATGCGTGCATCGATGGTTCCCACGTGTGTGTGCGTTCCAACGACGGCAGTGACCCGGCCATCCAGGTAGCGGCCCATGGCCTGCTTCTCGGACGTGGCCTCAGCGTGGAAGTCGACCACAATGGCCTCGGGTTTCTCGGTCAGCCGCTCCAGCAACTGATTCATGGCCCGGAACGGGCAGTCGGCGTCGCCCATGAAAGTGCGGCCGATCAGATTGACGATGAGGACGTTCCTCCACCAAAGGTATCCCCGGCCGGGCACTCCAGGGGCGAAATTCAGCGGGCGGATTATGGGGGTGTCGTCGTCGAGCAATGGGAGGACTTCCTTCTGGGCCCAGATATGGTTTCCTGAAGTCAGAACATCAATGCCGCTGCCCAGAAGCTCATCGGCGGTCTCGGGCGTCAGGCCCTTTCCGCCGGCGGCGTTCTCGCCGTTGGCAATCACTAAATCCAGATCCAAATCGTGACGCAGGCCTGGCACCAGGTTGCGCACTGCCTTTCTGCCAGGCCTGCCGATCACATCACCGACTACCAGTATCCGCAATGGTCCTTTGTCACCTCTATTTGGCGTAGTCTACCGCCCGGGTCTCTCTGACAACGGTCACCTTTATTTGACCTGGATAGTTCAAAGTGTCCTCTACTTTTTTCACGATGTCCCGGGCCAGCCTCATGGCTCCCAGGTCATCGATCTCTTCCGGCTTCACCAGTATGCGGATTTCTCTTCCAGCTTGAATGGCGTAGGATTTCTCAACACCGCTAAAGCTGTTAGCGATGCCTTCCAAAGCTTCCAAGTGTTTTAGGTACTGTTCCAGTGATTCACGTCGGGCGCCGGGCCTCGATGCACTGATGGCGTCAGAGGCAGCTACAAGGAAGGCCAACGCAGTGTTCATCTCCACTTCTCCATGGTGCGCGGCCACCGCCCTCACCACGTCCGGCGATTTTTCCCACTGCTTGATGAGGTCGGCGCCGATCTGGGCGTGCGGCCCCTCTGTCTCGAAGTCGACCGCTTTGCCGAGGTCATGAAGCAGCCCGGCCCTCTTGGCCTGTTCAACATTGGCTCCTATTTCGGCAGCCATCAAGCCGGAGAGAGCCGACACTTCGACGCTGTGCATCAGGACGTTCTGTCCGTAGCTGAAACGGTACTTAAGTCTGCCGAGTGTTCTGATCAACTCCGGGGGCAAACCCTGCACCGCGGCTCTGTTCGCCGCCTGCTCTCCTTCAGTTCGGATGGTGGTCTCTACTTCATCCCGGGCCCGCTGCACCATCTCTTCAATGCGGGCAGGATGGATTCGGCCATCAAGGATCAGCCTTTCCAGCGCAATGCGGGCGATCTCACGGCGTACCGGGTCGAAACAGGACAGGGTGACAGTCCCCGGGGTGTCGTCTATTATGAGGTCCACTCCGGTGGCATGCTCCAGTGCCCTGATATTCCTTCCTTCACGCCCAATGAGACGCCCCTTCATCTCGTCTCCGGGTAAAGAGACAACTGAGACGGTACTCTCCGCCACCACGTCCCCAGCAAGACGCTGGATGGCCTGGGACAGGATGTCCCGCGATTTCTTATCGCTTTCCTCTTTGACCGCGGTCTCCATCGCACGTACTCTCCGCGATGCCTCGTCTCTTACTTCAATGTCGACTTTCTGAAGGAGGATCTCTTTGGCCTCCGCAGAGGACAAACCAGCTATCTGCTCCAATTGCTGCTGCTGCTTCTGACGCAGCTCTTCCACGCGATTCCGGGCCTTCTCTATCTCCCTTTCCTTACCTGACAGGAGCTGCTCGCGGCGCTGGAAGGATTCGTCCCTGCGTTCCAGGTTCTCTTCCTTCTGACTGAGACGCCTCTCCAGTCTCTGCAGTTCGCCCCGGGTCTCGCGGTAGCTGGCCTCTGCTTCGGCCTTCATGTTGACGGCTGCTTCCTTGGACTCCAGGAGGAGGGCCTTCTGTTTCTCCTGGGCCTCGGCTACTAGCTTCTTGGCCTCCTCGGAGGCCATCTGCACCCGGCGACTGGCGATCCATTGTCGGACTACAAAGGCTATGCCGACACCGACGACCAGACCAGCCGCCAAGCCAATTACCAGCCATGTCCAACTGGGCACTATCACCTACCTTTCTCTTTGAATTTTCCAGGCTGGGGGTAGACTACGGTAACCCGTATATTAAACGCTTTCAGCCTCGGGGTGTCAAGGATTTTTCGTGAGCGCGGCCGTGCTGGGGATGAGCGTGAAACGGGAGGTTGGCAAGTGGGTACTTGCCCGTCGTTCACATGCTAGGAAGCGATGCCCGGAATGATCACGTTCTGCACATCAGTAGACAGCAGTCGCTAGGGCTTCTCTTCCAGATAGAAGCGCCCTTCCTTCTGTGCCTGCTTCGCCCCTTCAAGCGCCTGAGGTGGAGAGAGCCTGGTTTTCCCGTCCATCACGACCTTGCACTGCTCCACCTTCGACTTGACCAGCTTTACTTGGAGCAGTGATCCGCATTCCCGGCAGGTGATTTGCCCGTCGTACTTCTCGGTGTTCAGGTTTCTGGGGATGGTGGTCTCCTTGAGGCAGACCAGACACTCGATCTTCATGGCCATTGATACCTCCACATGTCTGAGCGACAGTATAGCATGGGTCTCCTTCGCGCCAGAGGACCTCGGACCAGACTGCGGTCTATGCCGATGCAGGCTGAGGGGGCGTGGTTCATCAGACTCTGTCAACCCCCTGCCCCCCAATCTTGGGGGATGGAAAGAACGCAGAGGGGCGAAGCCCCTCTGCACGCCCTGGTGGGTAACACGGACGAAGAAAAGCTTGCCCCCTGTGCATTCTGGAAGATGGGGTCTAGAGCACCACCAGATTATTACGGTGGACCACCTCGGCACCGTATTCGTAGCCCAAGAGGGACATAATGTCTTTGGACTGCGCTCCCTTGATGGTCTCGATCTCCGCGGCACTGTAGTTGGACATGCCGCAGGCTATGCGGCAGCCCTGCTGGTCGACGATGTCCACCATGTCGCCGCGGTGGAACTCTCTCTCTGTGTCCTTGATTCCGGCAGGCAAGAGGCTTCCCTTCCTCTTCCGCAGCGCTGCTGCTGCGCCGTCGTCGATGACTATCTTGCCGCGCGAAGCCAGCCGGCTGATCATCCAGCGCTGGCGGCTCTCGACTCTGCTGGATGTGGGCAGAAAGAGGGTGCCAACGGACTCACCCTCGGCCAGCCGGGTGATAACGTTGGGGATGCTGCCCTCAGTGATGACCACGGTGATGGCTGACCGGGTGGCCAGCTTCGCCGCCTCGATCTTGGTGGCCATGCCGCCCGTGCCGCGACTGGTCCCCGCGCCGCCGGCCATGCCTTCGATCTCGGCGTCGATCCGCTTAACGACCGGGATCAGCTTGGCCTTGGGGTCTTTGCGGGGATCGGCTGTGTACAGCCCGTGAACGTCGCTAAGCAGGATGAGCAAGTCCGCATCCACGAGGTTGGCGACCATAGCCGAAAGGTTGTCGTTGTCACCGAACTTCTCTTCCCTGATTTCGTCGGTGGCCAGCACGTCGTTTTCGTTGATGATGGGCACCACTCGCAATGACAAGAGCGACAGAATCGTGTTGCGGGCGTTCAAGTAGCCGGCCCGGTGGGAGAGCTCCCGCTTGGTGAGCAGCGCCTGCGCCACTACGATGCCATGCCTGTCGAAGAGCTGCTCATAGGCATTCATCAGTCGCCCCTGGCCCACGGCCGCCAGGATCTGCCGGAATGGGATGTCCTTGCGGTCGCTGTCCGCCCCGAGCTTGTCGCGGCCTGCGGCTATGGATCCGGAGGACACCAGCACAACCTCCAGCCCCTGGCGGTGCAGTTGGGCTACCTGGTCCACCAGCCCCGTCATGGTGGGAATGTCGAGACGTCCGCTGCCGCCGGTGAGCAGGTTCGTGCCCAGCTTGATCACCAGCCGGCGACTCTGGCTGCTCTTCTCACCCGGAGGAGTCTTCGATACGGTTCGTTTCGTCTTGTCCATTGACTTTCCTGGCCTGTCTGAGGGACTCCTCAACCCCCTTGTCCCCCACTCTTGGGGGAGGATTGAGGAATTGGGGGACACCCCCAAGCCCTCGGCAGGGACGAATCCCTGCACCCTCTTACAGGTTCTCTAGATTATATTCCTCGGACTGAGCCGCCTCAACAGGCTGTTGCTTTGACGCCTCTCTGGTCGACTCGTAGAATAGGTACGCTATCGAACACCATGTACTTGGCAGAACGGAGACATCGTGACCCCTACATCGCCACCGTATCCAGAGGTGGACCTGCACCGCCTCACCGTCGATGAGGCTATCCCCAAGCTCGAGCAATTCCTCTACGAAGCTTACTGCGCCGGCATAACCGCTGTCCGGGTGAATCATGGGAAAGGTACTGGCACGCTAAGGGCGAGCGTGCGTGCCTGGTTGCCGAAGCAGGAGTCGGTGAAATCATTCCGGACGGGCATGCCGTGGGAGGGTGGCGACGGCGTGACTATTGTGGAGTTGGCGGAGTAATCCTCGAAGGATCAGCTTTTCTGACACTTGGGGCAGAAGTAGGTGCCCCGTCCTCGCAGAGCGATTCTCTTGATAGGCGTTTCGCAGCGGTAGCACCTCTCGCCGCGGCGGTGGGCCACCTGAAAGAAGAGGTGGGCAAAGCCAGGCTCGCCGTCAGGCTGCTGGTACGTGCTGACGCTGGCGCCGCAGCGGGCAATCCCCTCGACGAGCACGTGGCAAATGGCGTTGTACAGGCGCTCGCACTCCTTGGCCTTCAGCTTTCGCGTCTTCTTCTCGGGATGGATGCGGGCTTCGAAGAGGGCTTCGTCGGCGTACATGTTTCCGATGCCGGCTATGATCATCTGGTCGCACAGCAGCGGCTTCACCGGGACATCGTGCTTCCTCAGCAGCTCTCGCAAAGCGTCTACGCTGAACGCGTGATCAAGAGGCTCAGGGCCGAGCCCACCGACTACTTCGTTCTCGTTCTGCACCAGCCACATGCCGCCGAACTTGCGCTGATCCAGGAAGTGAAGGCTGGTGGAGTTGTCCAGGTACAGAATCGCCCTCGTGTGGGGCAACGGCTCGGCGTCTGACGGCCTGATCAGCAGGCACCCGGTCATCTTCAGATGCAGTATCAGCTTCAACCGCCCCGAGAGGTCGAAGATCAAATACTTTCCCCGGCGGCGGATGTTCTCCACCGTCTGGCCGACTATGTCGCGGCGGAATTCTTCAGGTGACGGCTGGCGCACCTGGCCTGGCCAGAGCAGGTTGACCTTCAGGAAGCGGTGCCCGACTACTGTCGGAATCAGGCCGTTCTTTATGGTCTCAACTTCTGGGAGTTCTGGCATTCGCTCAAGCTCTTGGCAAGGGGGCTCTCTTATAGCCCCAATCGCCGGAAGACCCGGTCGACATGCCTCAAGTAGTATTGATAATCGAAGAGGGCCTCGAGTTCGGCTAACGGCAATTGGGCGATCACCTCTTTGTCTGCCTTCAGTAACTCCATGAAGTCCGCGCGTTCCTTCCAGGCTTTCATAGCGTTGCGCTGCACCAATTGGTAGGCCTGCTGGCGGGTGAGCCCTTTGTCAACCAAGGCCAGCAGCACGCGCTGGGAATGGATCAACCCCCTGGTTATCTGGAGGTTCTCCTTCATGCGCTCTGGGTAGACCTGCAGGCCGTTCATCACATAAGTGAAGAGGCTGAGTGCATAGTCCAGCGCCAGACAGGAATCGGGCAGGATGATGCGTTCGGTGGACGAGTGGCTGATATCCCGCTCGTGCCAGAGGGCGATGTTCTCCATGGAGGTGATCGCGTGACCGCGCACGAGCCGGGCTAGGCCGCAGACGCGTTCGCAGAGCTCTGGGTTACGCTTGTGGGGCATAGCTGAGCTGCCGGTCTGGCCAGGTTCGAAAGGTTCCTCCGCCTCCAGGACCTCTGTCTTCTGAAGCGCCCGTATCTCGGTGGCAAACTTTTCCAGAGAGCTGGCGATTATGGCCAGGGTGGTGACGAACTGGGCGTGACGGTCCCGCTGGATGATCTGGCTGGAGACGGGAGCCGCAGCGAGCCCCAGCTTGGCGCAGGCCTTCTCCTCGACCTCCGGCCGCACGGTGGCGTAGGTGCCTACCGCGCCGGATATCTTGCCCACGCCTATCACCCTTCTGGCCTCCGCCAGGCGCTGGGCATTCCTTTCCATCTCCTTGACCCAGATGGACAGCTTCAGGCCAAAAGTAATGGGCTCCGCATGGACGCCGTGAGTACGCCCCATCATGATAGTGTGCTTGTGTTCGACGGCCCTCTTTCGCAGGACGGAGAGCAAATCCGCGATGTCATGACCCAGGATGTCCGAGGCCTCCAGCAACTGGAGACTGAGGGCGGTGTCCATGACGTCGGAAGAAGTGAGGCCGAGGTGAATGAAGCGGCTCTCCGGTCCCAGGCTCTCAGCCAGAGTGTTGACGAAAGCCGTCATGTCATGGTGCGTTACCTTCAGTATCTCCTCGTAACGCTTGGGGTCGAATTCCGCGTTCTTCAGCTTGGCCAGGTCCGCCTTGGATACAGTGCCCAGATCGGCCCAGGCTTCGCAGACCGCCAGCTCCACTTTGAGCCACTTGTCGAACTTGCTCTCGTCTGACCATACTCTCTTCATCTCCGGCCTGGAATACCGCTCAATCATCTCTTACCCCCGATGCCGATCATCTGCCTTCGACCGCAGTAGGATCTATCCCTGTGCCAGCTTCTTTCGATAGGCTGCGTATGCTTCCTTCACCTCAGCATGCTTGATGCCCAGCATCTGCGCCGCCAGCAGCGCCGAGTTCTTGGCGCCAGCCGAACCGATGGCTACCACCGCCACTGGCACACCGCCGGGCATCTGCACCATGGCCAGCAGGCTGTCCATGCCTTTCAGGTCGCTGGTGGGCAGCGGGACGCCGATGACAGGTACCATGGTCCAACTGGCGATGACGCCGGGTAAGTGGGCGGCGGCTCCGGCTCCGGCGATTATGATTTCAATCCCGCGCTCCTGGGCTTTCATGGCGTAATCGCGCGTCTTCTCCGGAGTGCGGTGGGCGGACATCACCCGCACCTCGAAAGGTATCCCTAGTTCCTGCAGCATGTCCAATGCCGTTTGCATCAGCGGCTCATCGGACTTGCTGCCCATCACCACCGCGACCACAGGCATGGTGTTCTTTGGATTCGTCATTTCCTACCTCCATTGATCAGAAGGTCAGCAAGTCAAAGATGACCTGAGCCGGCCCCAGTCTCCTCTTGAGTGTGATGTACGTGTCTTCGCCCCGCAGCAGCCGGCAGCAGGCGTTCCACAGCCGGTCATTGCGCTCCACTGCTGTGAACACCAGACCGGGAAACCAAACAAACCCCCGGGCCAGCGCCCGGGCGGCCCTCAGTTCCGGCATGATCTGTCTGTCCACCACAGCCTCGTATTCCTGCAGGTCTGCACTGCTTCCGTCCAAGTAGCTTTCGATCACCGGTGCCGCCATCTGCGCGCTTCTGACGGCGTTGTAGATGCCCTCCCCCGTGACCGGGTCGACCAGCCCCGCCGCGTCTCCCAGCAGCAGGCACCTCCCAGATTGGATCGCCATTCCCTTCCGGCGCACCGGCAGCCAGTGGCTTCTGATCCTGGTCGCCGTATGCTCGTTCAGACTGTTTGACTTCAACACTCGCTGGTAACCCGACTTCAACCGCCTGGCCTGGCGCAGCGGGCTTCCCACCCCCACCGACAGGTGGTCCTTCTTTGGAAACACCCAGCCGTATCCGCCGCGCATATTTCCCAGGTCCAAACCCATCAGGCCTTCCCATTGTACCAACCTTTGTCCAGGAACT
>DAIQQD010000266.1:0-2774 GCA_036787015.1 Chloroflexota bacterium | reverse complement strand
AATTATACCACTTCTTGCCTCTCCTGCAACCTGAACTGCCCCCCTTCCTATCAGTGACCTGCTCCCCGAGAACTGGCTCCGTTCTTGGGGTCCAGGTCAATTCTCAATGCCATGATGCGGACAATGACAGCTTGGCACCCCCAAACGGCCTTCTTGGAGATATGAATGAAGACAGTTGCTGCCCCCCAAGAGAGTAGTCCAGGTGAGATGCTACACCTTCGACTTCAGAAAGGGGTATATCGGCAGGTCAGTACGCTACCATTGAACTAACATCGGGATGTCTGCCATTCCATGCTTACGCATCAGCGGGTTGATGACTGGTCTCGGCGTCAGGGTGCTCCTCCAGCCACCTCGCTTCGTCTTCCTGCCTCAACATAACCGGCATTCTTTTCCTGGTGTTGTGAAACCGTTCCAACAGAAGATTGACTCTTGTCGTGACGATGGACAATGTCTCTTTCATCGCTGCAGGATGAGAAGGAAAGGCCATTCGATTAGTGCCCATGACCCACAAGAACCGTCTCCAGAACTAGCGTGTTTTGACAAGGCAATCGCAGTCAGCATATCATCCTGATTAGACACAGAGGCAAGTGCGCACGCTCATTCAGAACGTCCCCTGTGTCGTACGGAAGACTTGACGGATAGAGTCCAGTAGGAGCTACAGTGCCGAAGAACGCCACACCATCCACGGGTCACCCGCTCGAATACATCTTTCATCCCCGTTCCATCGCCATAGTCGGCATCTCCGAGGATCTGCCCAAGCTCTGGATTAGGCGAATCTACCTGGACTCCCTCGTGCAAAGCAAGTTCCCGGGCCAGATCTACCTCGTCAATCCAAGAGGCGGCGAGATGGCAGGCTTCCCCATCTATCGCACTCTGACGGAAATACCTGGACCAGTGGATCACGTCGTGATCTCCATCCCGGCCAAGTACACTCCCGCTCTCCTGGAGGAATGCCGCGCGAAAGGAGTCAAGGTCGTTCACGTATTCTCCTCCGGCTACGCCGAGACCGGTGAGCCGGACCGCATCGAGCTGCAGAACAAACTGGTCGAAATAGCCCGGCAGGGCAATATGCGGATCATCGGCCCCAACTGCCTCGGCATCTACTATCCCAAAGGCAAGATTGGGCTGAGCCCGGACTTCCCAATGGACGCTGGCTCCATAGGATACCTTTGTCAAAGCGGAGGCAATGTCGACTTCATGGTGCGGCAGGCCGTCGCCCGCGGCTTGCGCTTCAGCAAAGTGGTCAGTTATGGCAACGCCAGCGACATCAATGAGTGCGACCTCCTGGATTACTTCGCCTGGGACCCCGACACCAAGGTCATCGCCGCCTATATCGAGGGAATCAGTGATGGCCGCCGGTTTGTCCAGACACTGAAGAAGGCCTCGGCTGCCAAGCCTGTGGTGGTTTTCAAGGGCGGGTATACCCAGGGTGGAGTGAGGGCTGCGGCGTCGCACACGGGTTCTCTCGCCGGAGCCGACGCTGTGTGGAATGGGCTTCTCAAGCAGGCGGGGGCGATCAGAGTGTACAGGATCGAGGAGATGGTGGATATACTGGTGGCTTTGCTGCGCATGACGCCTCCCAAGGGTGTCGACACCTGCGTTTTGGGGAATGGCGGAGGGGCCAGCGTCATGGCCACTGATGAGGTGGAGCGGGCAGGACTGCAGATGGCGCCCATGCCTCCCGGCGCAAGGGAGACGATAAAGGAGTTCATTGACCTAGCGAACAGTATGCTGCGCAATCCCATCGATGTCAGCCCGCTGGTCAGCGTAGAAGGCTTCCACATGTTAAGGAACATGGGCCAGCGCAAACCAATCGATGTGCTGAGGGAGAGCGCCGCCACAAGTCTCGGCGGTGGCTGGGGACGCTTGCTCGATGTGCTGAAGGAATGGCCCGGCCTCGATTTGGTCATCTTCCACCACGGCTTTGACATAAGCCCAATGCCGATTGATGACTTCATAGTGACGGGTTCGGTGGGGCCGCTGGTGCTCGCCGCCAGAGAGTGCCAAATGCCCAATGCGATCGTTCTTCACTCCTTGGGGAACGACCAAGCCTGGGAAGCCTCCAAGGGCATGCGGGGGTTATGCGCCGAGTTCGGCTTGCCCCTTTTCCTATCCATGAGAGGTGCAGCCAACGCCATCCGCAGTCTGATCGAGTTCAACAGGGCTTATCCGGACCGGCTGGCCGGCGTCCGCGAACAGGTGCCCCGAGCCTGATCGCGGGGAGAGACAGGCTAGAGCCCTACTTCGGTGGAAATGGCCTTCATGGCATCCGTCCAGCTAACCATTGTATGAACCTGGGGACGTCTGCCATTGCATGCTTACGCGTCAAGAGCCGCATGAATGATCCCGGCGTTACAGGAACGTCGGCATTCACGGCTGTTTCTTCCTGATTGGCTTCAGAAGATACTCTAGTCCGTTTAGCTTGATTTCATACAGAGCGGACAACTGGATACCGATTTGTCCTGGAGGGAAACCTTTCTGGCGAAACCATACCAGATAAGGTTCAGGCAGATCACAAAGGATGCGACCTTTGTATTTCCCGAAAGGCATTCGTACAGCCACCAGGTCAACCAAGATCTGAGGATTGATGTGGGTGGTGGCCTTGTTCTGATCCATTCTTGGCTAAATCCTAGTACCCCACATTAGTAACCGCAAACAGCCTTGTTCACCTGAAAAGACATTGGGATGTCTGCCATTCCATGCTTACGCGTCGAGCGGTAGATAGGTGATTCTCAAGCTGGACAGACATCGGCATATCATCTCTGTTGCACCTA
>DAIQQD010000265.1:0-2778 GCA_036787015.1 Chloroflexota bacterium | reverse complement strand
GATCCGCACCGGTTCATCTACCAGGCGAAGCTGCCCGGCGGCGGATGCATGAGTCTGTTCAAGGTGCTGCAGACCAACGTCTGCACCAACGACTGCGCCTACTGTGTGAATCAAGTGGGCCGCGACCGGCCGCGGGCCTACTTTCAGCCCCATGAGTTGGCCGGCCTGTTCATGGAGCTCCACCGGAAGAGGCTGGTGCGCGGCCTGTTCCTCAGTTCGGGTGTGGCCGGCAGCCCGTCACGGACCATGCAGGAGATGATAGACACCGTGGAGATCCTGCGGCAACGCCATGAGTTCAAAGGCTACGTCCATCTCAAGATGATGCCCGGTGCGGGCTATGACTGCATTGAGGCGGCCTGCAGGGTGGCCAACAGGGTCTCCATCAATATGGAAGCTCCGACGGCGCACCACCTGGCCAAGCTGAGTTCCAGGAAGAACCTCTATGACGGGATCGTGGAGCGCATGCGCTGGGCGAAACAAGTCATGTCCACCCATGAGGGTTTGGTTCCTTCCGGACAAACGACTCAGTTCGTAGTAGGCGCCGCCGGTGAGACGGACCGGGATATCCTGCGGAGCACCGGTGCTCTGTATCGCGAAATAGGTCTGAGGCGAGTCTACTTCAGCGCCTTCCAGCCGGTGATCGACTCTCCTCTTGAGGGACGTAGTCCCACCCCGCCGATGCGGGAGCATCGTCTCTATCAGGCAGACTGGCTGCTGAGGATTTATGGTTTCTCTTCACATGAGCTGGATCTGGCCCTGAGCGACAAGGGTGACCTCTCTCTGACCAAGGATCCCAAGATGATGATCGCCAGGCGACAACCATGGCTTTTCCCGGTTGATGTCAACCGGGCCGGATACGAGGAACTCCTCCGCGTCCCCGGTATTGGTCCGATATCAGCCGGGAGGATAGTGGAGGCCCGTGCTGAGCACAGCATCTTCTCGCTGGACCAACTCCGGAAGATGGGAGTGGTTACCAAGCGCGCCGGTTCGTTCATCTGGTTTCGTGGTGCCTCGGCCCATGAGAGGCAGATGTGCTTCCTGCAGGAGCTTGACGATGAGCCCGGGGAAGTGCCGTCGCTGGCCGGGGTTCTCCGGTAGACTGCCGAATTGAGGAGGTTTGAAGATGTACAAGAGAATGCTTCTCCCACTGGACGGTTCTGAACTGGCCGAAGTGGCCTTGTCCTATGCCAAGGGGATTGCCAGCCAATTTGGCCTTGAGCTGCTGCTGCTTCACGTGGCAGGCAAGGGGGAAGCGGAGTCGCGGCCTCTGCACCAGGCCTACATCGACCAGACAGGCGAGAGACTCAGGCGGGAAATGGCAGAGGTCCAGGGCAAGACGGGCGGCCAGCCGGTGGTGGTGAAGGGGGAGGTGGGAACCGGATATCCTGCTGAAGAGATCCTGCGCTATGCTGCCGAGAAGGAAGTCGACCTGATACTAATGGCTACCCACGGACGGTCGGGAGTCAGGCGCTGGGTACTGGGTAGCGTAGCGGACAAGGTCTTGCGATTGGCCGCGTTGCCCGTGTTGCTGGTCAGGGCCGGCATGCCCAAAGACACGGCCTATGAAAAATGGTCCAGCCCAAAGGTGCTGGTGCCGCTGGACGGATCGGAGTTGGCCGAGCTGGTGCTGCCTCATGTCGAGGCGCTGGCTTCGTCTCAGGGCAGCGCGGTGGCAGAAGTCGTTCTAGTCGGAATATGCGAGCCGCTGGTGATGCCTCCGGTGACGACACCGGAGACATCGGTGAACTGGGGAACAGCGGCCGATGAATACATGGCGAAGTCCAAGAAATCGACGGAGGGGTATCTCTCCAAGGTGCAGAGGGGACTCACCGACGCCGGGCTCAAGGTGAGTCTGGAGGTTCTAGAGGGGGACCCGGCAACCGAGATCATTGACTATGCTGGCAAGAGGCAAGTCAACCTGATAGTCATGGCCACCCACGGGCGGTCGGGGATCGGGAGATGGGCCTACGGCAGTGTGGCTCAGAAGGTCCTTCACGGAGGTTCCAGCCCCATCCTTCTGGTGAGGCCGCCTTCGTCTCCCAGCATTACCCCCAAGATAGTCGCTGCGATACGGAGCCTGCCACCGATCTAGACGCTGGCCGAAATCGGACCTGCAGTGCACCGCTCGTCTACTTGGGCTTTATCAGCAGGATGGGCAAACCTGATTTGCGGATGACGTAGTCGGCAACGCTCCCGAAGACCAGCCTCTTCAAGCCGCTGCGACCATGAGTAGCCAGAGCCACTAGGTTGAATCTGTTCTCTTCCGCGTAGAGCACGATGGACTCGGCAGGATGCCCGATCATCGTCACGCACTGGACCTTCAGGCCTCTCTCTCGAAGCGGCGGCGCAAGCCCGTCAAGGTAGTCTCTGGCGGCAGTTTCTGCCTCAGCCAGCAGATTGTCCGGCACCGCCACCGGGACAGACTCGATCCCCGTCGGAGCAGGAACGTTGGCCAGGCTCACTACTTGGAAGAGGACGAGGTTGCTGCCGAATCGCGAAGCCTGCTCCGCAGCATATGGCAGAATCTGCTCAGCGAGCTTCGAGCCGTCCAGACACACCAGAATCTTCTGGAACATCGCAACCTCCTTGACGAATTATATCATGCGGGATACCATGACCCCATCAGATCATCCCCTTGGCAGTCACGCATCGCTCGTTCCAGGGAGGAGAAACCATGAAGAAGTATGATCTCATCGTCATTGGCTCGGGGTGTGGAGCGATTGTCTCCGATGAAGCTGTCGGCCATGGCCAGAAGGTAGCTCTAGTTGACAAGGGGCC
>DAIQQD010000264.1:0-2787 GCA_036787015.1 Chloroflexota bacterium | reverse complement strand
ACCCGCCCCTACGCCGCGACGACGCTACGGATTCGACAACGGGGCGTGCAGAGGGGCGAAGCCCCTCTGCGTTCTTTTTCTATCCCCCAAGACTGGGGGTCAAGGGGGTTGAGACTGGGCAACGTGATACCATGTTCAATGAAGTTGACGTAATGAACGTACCAGTCTATCATCGAGGCACAGGCGTCTTTCGGAGGAGTCGGGACGGACCGCATGACCTGGCGCCTCTTGTCCGCTCCGTGAACTGCCACGATAGCTTGCGCGTTGGGGCTGTGATGGACGAGATCACCGAGACCGGGGATCGATCACTGGGGGCGCTCTTGGTATCTGTTACCGATGAGTTGCCAAGTGCCGCGACGGCTGCCCACATCTCAGAGAAGAGGGCGAAGCGTTACCGCATACTAGCGGAGAGCGACACCGATTTCATCTGGGTCATGGACATGGACTTCAATGTCGGCAGCGTGACCGCTTCCGCCTGGCGCTTTCTGGGGTATGACGGTGAGAACCCCGACCCCGACTGGTGGACTGGCAGGCTGCTGACGCCCGAGTCCTACTCGCTGTGCCAGGACGTCTTCCCGGAGATACTGAAGTATGCCAGAAGGCATCCCCGGGATTCATCGCGGTCGTGGACACTGGAGATGGAGTTCGTTCGCCGGGACGGCACCACCGTTCCGGTGGAGACCACGGTGAGCCTCATGTATGGACAGGACGGTAATCCCTCTGGCATGGTATGTGTGGCCCGGGACAGGACGCAGCCGAAGAGAGAGCAGGAGCTTTTCCGCACGCTGGCCGACAACTCCCCCATTGGGGTCTACATTCTGCAGAATGGCAGGTTCCGATTCGTCAACCATCAACTCCAGGAGTACATGAAATACAGCCAGGCTGAGCTCATAGGTGCGGAGGCGATGAGGTTCGTCATCCCGGAGGACAGAGACCGGGTGAGGCAGAGGGCCAGGGCCATGCTGAGGGGTGATCAGTTTGAGCCGTACGAGTTCAGGTTCACCTGCAAGGATGGAGAGATAAGGTGGGTTATGGAGCTGGTCTCGTCCGTCCAGCACAACAACGGCAGGGCCACTCTGGGAACCTTCATGGACATCACGGAGCGCAAGAGGTCAGAGGAGGATCTGAGGCGTTCTGAGTCTCAACTGCGGCTGCTCACTCAGCGGATGCTCGAAATACAGGAGACGGAGCGGGGCCGGTTCGCCCGTGACCTCCACGATCAATTGGGTCAAGACCTGGTCTTCCTGAAGATGCAGGCCGAATCGCTGGCCAAGAACCTAGGGGATGCCCCGCGGCTCCAAGAGAAGGCCATGGAGATTGCGAACGTGGCCGATCGTCTCAAGATGACCTCGAGCCGCATCGCTGCCAACATCGGGCCGGGGATACTGGATGGGCTGGGGCTGGTGCGGGCTGTCGAGTGGTGTGCTGAGGATTTCGAGCGGCGCACCGGCGTCTCCTGTCCGGTCGACACGCCTATCGCTGACATCAAGGTGGGTCAGCCCGCGGCGACCGCGGCTTACCGCATCCTCCAGGAGGCGCTGACGAATGTCTGGAGGCATGCCAACGCCTCTCAGGTAGAGGTGAAGCTGGAGAAGGAAGGAGACTGGGTGACGCTCACGGTCGCCGATAACGGCGTCGGCATCAGCGCTGGTCTATTGTACCGAAAGTCCACTCTGGGTTTCCTGGGCATGTATGAAAGGGCGCGTCTGGCCGGGGGCAGCCTGACTGTCAACGGCGCGTCGGGCAAAGGCACACGGATTGTGGTTCGCCTGCCGCTGGGCGACGTTGAGCCAAACCGCAACACGAGGAGATTGGGAGAAGGGCTATGATTAACGTGCTGATTGCGGATGACCATGCTCTGGTGCGACAGGGGCTCAAGCGGCTGCTGGAGGAGGACTCTGAGATTCACGTTGTGGCCGAGGCTTCGGATGGGCTGGAGGCAGTCAGAGAATACGAACGCGTTCATCCTGATGTGGCGGTGCTGGACATCGCTATGCCGCACCGGGATGGACTGGAGGCCGTGAAGCGAATACTGAAGACTGACCCGGATGCCCGTATTCTGGTGCTGACCATGTATCCTGAGGAGCAGTATGCCGTCCGGATGCTGAAGGCGGGGGCACTGGGGTACATTACCAAAGGCAATTGCACGGCAGAGCTGCACCGTGCAGTCCGCGCCGTCAGACATGGGAAGAGATACCTCTCGGACCAGGGAGAGAACGCGGTGGATCTGCAGCTCATGGCTAACCGGTCGGAGGAGACGCCGGTAGGTTCGCTATCCAACAGAGAACTCCAAGTGCTGTGCCTGATTGCGCGGGGCTTCAAATCGAGCAAGATATCAGCCGAGCTGGGTTTGAGCACGAAGACCATCGAGACATACCGCTCCCGCCTCATGCAGAAGCTGTGCCTGCACAGCGATGCCGACATCTGCCGCTTCGCTTATGACAACAAGCTGGTGGGAGCTGCTGCCCCAGCCACTGGATCCGGCAAAGACGCGGATTCGGCCGGCTAGGTTCTCCCACAGGGGGTTCGTCAATGTCCAGGCATCACGGCTTCGCTTCTGCCGTGGCACCCATCGGGGCGTGCAGAGGGCGAAGCCCCTCTGCGCTTATTATGATCCCCCAAGAGTGGGGGTCAAGGGGGTTGATTCCTCCGCTTGGCGAAGTGTTCTCCACTCTGTATCGTGTTGTTTGTCCGGCACGGGAAGTGCACGGTCACATTCTCAGCAATCCAAGTCAAGAAGATGCAGTTCATTGTGAGTATCCTTAGGGCCAGAGGTTAGAGCGTGGA
>DAIQQD010000066.1:0-10148 GCA_036787015.1 Chloroflexota bacterium | reverse complement strand
GACTGACTGTGTTTCGGTCAGTCGGTCGCGCGGGGCCGAGAACGAGATGAGAGCCGTCTACGTGGCTGCCTATTGATTCTGGGGTGCATCGTGTCCAATGGAGAAAACCGGCTATGTTGCCCGATAACATACTCAGAGGAAAGGTTGACATAACGTCGAACCATCTCCAGGCTGGAGTGTCCGAGAATCTGCTGGAGGGTGAAGATATCGCCTCCGTTCATCAGATAGTTGGTGGCGAAGGTGTGCCGGCATAGATGAGCATGTAGTCTTGAGACAGCGCAGCGGCGGCCCAGACTGGGCCGAAGACTGGTTGATCCCTATAGACATGAAGACGACGGAAACTCGGGCGAAAGTGTACCACCATCTCCGACGGAGTAGTCTGCGGCAGATGAGAATCTGGAAGTCTATCAGCTTGTGGACCGCGAATAGCCTACTACCATGGTAGGCGACTCCATTCGTCATCCTCTTGTCGTCGGCCAATAGTCATCTTCTCGTCGTCTCGTCATCGCAACAGATTCCTTTAGTCCCATTCTCTACTGCTGACTCGTCCTTATAAGGATGCCGTGCGACGGCCGACAATGACTGTTGTGCGACATTTTGCTGTAGGAGACCGCCAATCGAGGCCAAAACCCGGTTTGATCACAGAGTCCCATCTACGCTGCCCGCATCGACTCCAACACCTTCCTAGCCGCGGCCCTCATCTTCTTCGCCGATGCTGTGCCGACCTCTTCGTACTGGAGAGCCTTGGTCTCGCAGAACCTGACGCACATCGGATCTCCATCGCAGAGGTCGCACTTGACCACCTTCCTGGTGGCGGCATCCATGGACATCGCCCCAAACGGACAGGCTGCTACGCAGAACCGGCACCCGATGCAGAGATCCTGGTTGATGACCACCCTGTTAAGCCTCTCATCCACACTCAGAGCTTTGACCGGACACACCATCATGCAGGGAGCCGACTCGCATTGCTGGCAAATCATCGGCATGTCCACGCAGGCCTGCTCCCATTTGACGACGGCGAGCCTGGCCCGGTCTGGGTTGACTGAGCCGTTCTTCTTCGCCGAGCACACGACCTCACACAGCCGGCACCCGGTGCACTTGGAGTAATCTACCGTCAGCATCTTGTTCATCTTCTGTCGCCTCCTCACCAGCTAGATGATGCGAGAGGGCTCCTTGTCCAGCCCCAGCTTGGCCAGCGTTTCGGGTGTGGGCACTCCTTTGATGTCCCAAGCGTGGGCTCCGTAGTACTCGTCAAGCAGCAGCTCGTACTTGTCTCTATCGATCAGTTTGTCCTTCATGCCTTCCGGCCCCAGAGGCGTGGGCTCGGTGAAGTAGCGCTCCGGCAGCATGTCGTCTTTCCTGGAGGCGCCTTCACGGTTGTTGAACATCCTCTCCAGGGTGCAGATTCTCTCACCCACTGCCATCAACTCCGCCGCTGACAGCTCCATACCTGTGACGTGATGGACCAGTTGGGCGTACTCGCCGAAGCCAATGACCGAAGGGCTCATGTAGAGGGCCTGGAACTTGCATACGCCCAAGGCATCGGAAATGGCATATATGAGCTCCTGCCATCGCACCAGCTTGCCGCTGTTTTCGTAGCCGGTCATCCCGGGTAAGGCGAAGCCGAACAGCTTCTCGCCTTGGTCCGGCGGCAGCAAATGGGCATCCGAACCGGGGCGGCTGCGCAAGTGGTCCGCCCCCCGGCTGGCCGTGGCCACCCCCAGCGCGTGGCTGGGCGCCATCCGGTCATCGGTGTGCAGCCAACTCATGCCTTTGACATGTATGTTGTAGTAGGCCGTCTTCTCGCCCAGCTTCTCTATGGCCCTTTTCGGCCCGTCGGCCAGCAAATCGCCGAAGCCCTGCCGGGTGGCCACGCGTTGAATCATCTCGTACATCAATTGCTCATCTCCCCACTCCAACTTCAGCCCGCCGGTGGTCGTCTCGTTGATGATCCCCTTCTCGTACAGTTCGATGGCCCAGGAGAACATGCTGCCGAAATCGAGCGAGTCGATACCATATTTGTTGACCAGGTAGTTGCCGACGAGAACCGCTTCCATCCGGCGGCAATCCGGCTCCGAACCAAGGGCGCCCAGGGTAGTCCACTCCGGGCCTTCGGCCCACTGGCCCTTGTATTTGCCCTCGGGCACCTGGTATCTGTGGCGGCAGTGGACCGGACAGCCGAAGCAGGCCGCCATTCCCGTCGAGAACTTGACGATGTTCTCCGCGTAGAGACTCTGCCCATCAACCAACTGGTTGCGCTGAAGGTTGCGGTTCCTCACCTTGCCTATGAGGTCCATCATCATTTGAAACATGGCCGTACCCAACCGGGATTGCTCCTGCAGAATGGGATTCTCGCGCATCAGCTTGAGCAGGTACTCCGTGTAGCGCAGCGCGTCTTCCGTGTAAGCTATGGGCAGGTCCTGGCGGCCCCGGACGGCGATGGCCTTGAGGTTTTTCGATCCCATGACGCAGCCCATGCCCGTGCGGCCCGCGGCGTTCTTGAGCCCGCTGATGACGTTGGCGAACCGGACCAGGTTCTCGCCCCCGACACCTATGCAGATCGTCTTCACTTCTTCGTCGTCCAGATCGCTACGGATCAGGGCGGGCGTCTCCACAGTGTCTTTTCCCCAGAGCTTGGAGGCGTCCCTGATCTCGATGTCGCCGTTATCGATCCAAAGATAGACCGGGTGATCAGCCTTTCCCGTGACCACCAGATGGTCAATGCCGGCGAACCTGAGCTCCGGAGCGAAGAAGCCTCCCATGTTGGAACTGCCGATCAGGCCGGTCAGCGGCGACTTGGCGCCGATGTGGCATCGGCCGCTCGACGGCGCCAGGGTCCCACCCAGGAGCCCAGCGCTGACCGTCAGCGCGTTCTCTGGCCCCAAGGGGTCGGTGTCCGGCGTGATGTGGTTGTACAAGAGGTAGACGTCGATCCCTCGCCCACCAAGGTACGCTCGCCTTACGCTATCGGGAATCGGCTTCTTCATGATCTCGCCGCTGGAAAGGTCAACACAGGCCATCTGCTGGTCCTTCATTCCTGCCTCCCTCCTGAATGCCTTTGACGATCGAGGCCGTAGGCGATTTCCAACATCTGGACCGGATGAATGGCTTTGATTCCGGTGCCATGGGCTATCTGCAGCCCGCAGGCTGCACAACCCGTGACCACTCTGTCCGCGCCAGTCTTCTCGATGTCCTCGAAGAGTCTCCTGCCAATCTCCATCGACAGCTCGGAATAGGCCTTCCTGTACCCATGGTAACCGCCCATGCCGCAGCACGTGGCGTTTGCGGTGGCCACCGTCAGCCCAGGCATCGTGCGCAGCAATTCCAGGGTGCTTCTGCCCTCATCTTGGACTTTGAGATGGCAGGGGATATGGCATAGAACCGACTGGTTGATCCTGATCATGTCGCTCGCCAGCTTGCCCTCGCGTGCGAGGCGGACCATGTATTCGTCGATGTAGTGCACGTGCCGGGACACGAAGCTGGCCTCGTTCTGGCCGAAGAAGCTGGGGTATTCACACTTCAGCATGAGGGCACAACTGGGACATGACGTGACAAGCTCATATCCGGCCTTCACTAGAGTAGCCAGCGAGCGGATGTTACTCTCGGCGTTCTTGCGGAAGCCGGTCATGTTCTTGTTGGCTATCATGGGCATGCCGCAGCATTCTTGTGCTGGAACGACCATCTCGATGCCGTTCTTCTCCATGACTCTTGCCACAGCTTCAGCTACATCGGGCTGGTAGTAGTTGGCAAAGCATCCGGCGAAGTAGGCGACTCTTCCCTGATTGGAGGCGCCTTTGCTCTTCGCATTTCTCTTGCTGCTGGCAAACCATTGCCTGAAGGTCTCGCGGTGAAACACGGGCAAGGACCTCTCAGGATCAAGACCTATTCCGGCGCTGATCAGCATCTTGGCTGGCTTCAGTTTGACCACGGCATTGGAAATGGGGGCAGTGAGTCCCCCTGCCTTGGCGAGGATCTCCGGATTGCCCAGTAGGTGCTCGCTCAGGCTGCGCCCGTGCCTGGCGGCGTAATCCGCCCGGGCCATCCACATCAACTTCGGCAGATCGATGGACAGGGGGCACTCGATGCGGCAGGCTTCGCAGTGCAGGCAGGTGTCCATCGTTGGATTTTGGCCGAGGAGGAACATGAACAGGTGGTCCCGGGGACTCCAGACGGCACCGTCTCTGGACATTGAGCGATTGATGGGACACTGTACGACGCAGGCCCGGCAGCCGATGCACAGCAGGAGTTCCCTGGAAGCGCCGGACAGCATTTGGCTCCGGCCGTTGTCCAGAAGTATCACGTGCCATCGTTGATCCGGGGCCTCCGGAACAGGCGGCAGGCTGTCGAAGCTCGGGCGTCGGTCTTCCCTCTGCCGCAGGTTCAGCAGCATTGCCTCCAATCCGAACAGGCCCATGCCCTTCGTCTGAAGCGCGGCGTCTTCTCTCGTCATCACCACCTTATCCAGGCCGACGACGAGGACTACTTCTCGGGCCTGTTCCAGGGTTGCAGATATGTTCGAGGAGTGTTGCACAAAGAAGACCGAGCCGTCCTCTGCGCAAGCGGCGCTGACCCCGAGTGCTGCAACACAATCCTTCCTTGCTTCCACATCGCCGGCCTTCATTTGGCGCAGTTCAAAACTGGGGGTGAGACCTTTCGCCACCAAAGCAGGCAGATCCCAGTAGCCTCCCACTCGGTTCTCGAAGTCGCTCAGCTCGGAATAGTAGGGCTCGATCACGTGAAGCCCGAGTTCCAGCAGGCGGGGCTTCAGCTCATTGGCTACCGTGGCTGACCTGTTCAGCACAACGCTCTTGGAATCCCCGGCAATCTTGCTGATGAGTTCGGCGGCCTCGGTGCCGTCGCGCGCCGAAAGGCATTCTGTTCCTGGATAGCGCGACACCTCGTCCCTGAACCTGGCCACCAAGACCCCCTGCTCGTCAACACAACGCCCTCTCATGTTCCTGAGTTGGGACTTGAGGTCCGGGAGGCTGGGTTGAGCGCCGAAACCGAGAAGCGCTCCTGAACGCACGCGCCTGGATTCCTGGCCCGATGGTTCAACGATGAACAGGGGAAGAGCGCTCTTCATCGCAGGGGATACCTCAGAGTGCAGGCGGTACGCCTCCCGTCAGCCTGCAGTCGGGCTCATTATATACCTCCCTGTGGTGACATATTTCCCGCGGCGAGAGAGGGCGGCAGTTCCTGAGATTCCTGATTGAGTTCTCACAATTGCACTTTGGCGAAGCAGTCTGAGCACAAAGTGAGGGTCCAACATCGGGGGCACGCGATATGTAGTGCTTGCGCATTTCCGGCTGACGCTTGAGATGGATCGGAGACCGATCCTCTATCTAGAGCAAGTATGATTCCCATCAAGAATCGCAGCTTTCCACGTCGTAGAGCCATGGAGGATTGCTGCCTTGAGGCTTTGGCTACCAGCTATATTCTCCGTTGCTGACGCTGTTGGTACTCTATATACCGGGAGATTGCCAGGGCAGCCCTATAGACGGAGGGGTAGAAAGCTATCTTCCGTTCTTTGCATGCTTCCCGCAGGACAACCATTTCCTCTAGACCCGAGTGGGTCTCCAACGCATGAATTACCAGGGCTTTCGGCTTCTGAATACTGCTGAATGCCCGGACCATGGCGCGTCTTATATCAATGATGATCCGGCAGAACTCTTCTGTCCTAATAGGCTCCATATCGGGAGACATTTGCCAGAGGAGTATGTCTGACTCCTCCCAGCCATCCAAGGCTTTCAGTGCGGCAACCCATGCGCCATCGCCCAGGGGCTCCGCAAGTATGTCAACTGGGTTTCTCAGCATACTGCCGGCCAGAGAAAAATGACGATTAAGCTCCCGTCTCAAATCATCAGGGACAGTGGGAAGCATGAGCCCAGCAGCCTCGCACTCCTCAGCAGCCCTAACACTGACGCCCCCCCCGGCGCCGATCACCACCGCTCTCCTCCCGCGAGGAGTAGGCAAGAGAAGGAAGGTGACCAGCAAATCCACCATCTCATCAACGTCTTCCACTCGTATGACTCCAGCTTGTCTCAGAGCTGAGTCCCATACCTTGTCATCGCCAGCCAAAGCGCCTGTATGAGAGCTGGCTCCCTTTCTACCGGCTTCGGTGCGACCCTTCTTGATGATAATCACTGGCTTCTTGGCGGTGGCCTCAGTGAGAACCCTAAACAGGCGCTTCCCGTCCGTTGTTCCCTCGATGTAGGCACTGATGATATCGGTCTCTGGGTCACTGGCCAAATACTCCAGCAGATCGGCTTCATTGACATCACTGGCGTTCCCATAACTTATCACCTTGCTATAGTAGACTCCACGACCGGCGCCCATCCGAACGGCCAGATAGGTGTAGCCTCCACTCTGAGCGATGAACCCCACTCTACCAGCGTCCTTCGGGAAGTCAGCGCAGTAGGAAATGCGAGATCCGGGGCAGTATATCCCCACGCAGTTCGGGCCAAGGAGGCGGACGCCACCACTACGGGCAATGCGGACTAGCTCTTCCTGCAGTCTAATCCCCTTCTCATCGCCTGTCTCAACAAAGCCAGAGGTGAAGAGCTGAGCTGTTTTCACCCGCTTGACAGCGCAATCCGTCAGAAGTTGGGGGGTGGCTTCGGCGGGAATCAATGAGATAACGTGGTCCACAGGGCCAGGGATGTCCCGTATGTTCGGATATGCCCTGAGCCCTGACACTTGATCAAGCTTGGGATTGACCGGGTAGATCTGACCCTGATATCCGAACTCAATCAGCGAGTCCAGAAACATACGGGTGTTGATATTGACAGGCCCCGCACTTGCACCCACCACAGCTATCGAGCGCGGATGAAAGATGTCGTTCAGAGGCACCTCTTGCTTAGATCCCCCTTTCCCCAATGTGACCTGCCTCCAATAGTTGTACCACTTCTCGGGTTACAGTTGCCAAAGTCCAGAGTGTCCCACTCCCCCTGACTACACACGGACCTCTGCAAGCAGTAGTGGGCTTTGCTGGACGATATGCGGAACCGGAACCTTCGAACTGGCGTTCAGTCTATAAAACCGAAAAACCTTCGGATCCCTGTCGGCTCACTGATCCGACAAATCATTTTCAGCCGGTCTATCGCCGTAGCCTGGTTTCTCGCCGTAATACTGGTAGTAATCGACCTTGATCTTGCCGTTATACAGCTTCCTTACTCTATCAGGCCGCGCGCGTTTGAAATACTTGGGGAACATCTCATCGGCAGTCAGTATATAGACAGACCACCCCCACTTCTTGCGAAACGTCTTATGAATAGCGACGTAAATCTCATTGATTTCCTTGAACTCGGACATTCTTACGCCATAAGGAGGGTTCGAAATAACAATCCCGTACTTTTCGTTGATCCATACATCCTTTATATCTTTCCGTTCGAATAGAATGACGTCTCCGACCCCGGCATTTGCGGCATTGATCCTACAAGCCGCGATGCATTTTTCATCGATATCGTAGCCAAATATCTGCAGCTTGCGATCGGGAAGAATGGCATCACGCGCAGCAAGTCTGGCTTCCCTCCAGTAGTCTTCATCGATCGCCGGCCATTTTTCGGAAGCGAATCCGCGCTTCAACCCCGGCGCCATGTGCCTCGCGATCATGGCGGCTTCAATCAGTATGGTTCCGGACCCGCACATAGGGTCGATCAGAATCCTGTCTGCATTCCAGAAACTGAGCAGAACAAGCGCGGCGGCAAGCGTTTCCTTCAGCGGCGCTTCCCCACCCGCCTCTCGATACCCGCGCTTATGCAGCCCGGCCCCGGAGGTATCGATTGTAAGTGTGGCGACATCCTTAAGCATCGATATCTGTATGGTGAATTCCGGCCCGGTTTCCTCGAACCATTCCCTGTTGTATCTTTCTTTCAACCTTTCAACTACGGCCTTTTTGACGATGGACTGACACGCGCGGATGCTGCCCAGTGTGGACTTCACCGCCTTGCCGTTGACATCAAATCTCCCATCTTCGGTGATGAGGTCCTCCCACGGCAGCGCCTTCGTCTTTTCAAAAAGCTCGTCAAAAGTGAACGCCTCGAATTCCCCGATTTTAAGCAGCACCCGATCCGCAGTCCTAAGCCATAGATTCGCTCTGGGAATATCCTCAAATGTCGCCTCAAATTCAACCTTCCCCTCCGACACTTTTATGTTCTCAAATCCAAGGGCTACTACCTCATTCTTGACAACCTTTTCAAGGCCGAATGTGGCTGTTGCGATGAGTGTGATTTCATTCATACTCTTCTACTGTGGTTCGATATTCCGGCTCCACTCCAATCCCTCGGGTGTACTTGTGTTACGAATCCTGATTACCTGTTTGGGGACTGGCCACACCGCTCAGGTCGTAGACCATGGCATCAGTGATGCGTACGCGGATTATCTGGCCAGCAGGGATCTCACCTTTGACCAGGACAAGGCCGTCAACCTCGGGGGCGTCGCGGTAGCTGCGACCCATCGAGATGCCCTGCCCGACGCCTTCGATCAACACATCCAGGCTATGGCCGACGAACGCCTGGTTCCGCACGAGAGAGATTCGCTGTTGCTTTTCCATGAGACGCTTCAAGCGTTCTTCTTTTACCTCACTTGGGATGGGGTCGCCAAATGGCTCGCTGGCCGTGCCTGGTTCGAAAGAGAACTTGAACGTACCCACCTTGTCGAAGCGGATCTCTTCGACGAAATCGAGCAAGGTCTGAAATTCTCCTTCAGTCTCGCCAGGGTAGCCGACGATGAAAGTGGTGCGCAGGGCCAGGTCGGGGATGGCTTTGCGCATTCTCCCCAGAGTCTTGCGGACCCAGTCGACGTTTGTTGGCCGGCTCATCCGGCGCAGTGTCGACGGGTGGGCGTGCTGCAGGGGCATGTCAAGGTAGGGTAACACCTGCCTCTGGGTGGCCATGACTTCAATCAACTCATCGGTGACATAGCCAGGGTACGCATACATGACACGGATCCAATCGACCTGAGGTACGGCGGCAGTCATTTCTGTGAGTAGGTGAGCCAGACCATTCTTCAAGCCCAGGTCATAGCCGTAGTCGGTGGTATCCTGGGCGATCAGGATGATCTCTCGTATGCCCATCTCTTGCAGGGAGCACGCTTCGGCCAGGATCGACTCAATCGGGCGGCTGAGGGCGGTGCCCTTGATCAACGGGATGGCGCAGAAAGCGCACGGGCGGCGGCAGCCATCGGCGATCTTCAAATAAGCACTGGCACCCTGCACTGAGAAGCGCCGCGCACCGTGCTCGTCGCTGCCAACGGTGGCCGCTTCGGACAGGTGATAGCGCGGTTCGGGGTGCCCGACGCCGTCCAGGCTCTCAACTATATCAACAATATCCATCCAGCGGCGTGTACCGAGGATGCCATCAATGCCAGGAACACGACGGGCAACTTCGACGGCGCAGCGCTGCGTCAGGCAGCCTGCGGCGATCAGCACCTGGCCGTTCTTCTTTTTGGCAGCCAGATCGGCGAGTACATTGAGCGACTCCTCTCTAGCCAGGCCGATGAAACCGCAGGTGTTGACGATCAGGACGCGCGCCCGGCGCGGGTCAGTGACAAGCTCATAGCTCGAACCGGTCAACAGTTGCGCCATGGAATCCGAGTCAACGGTGTTCTTTGAACAGCCGAGAGAGACTATGTGAAATGTATTCTTGCTCATACTTCATTAGCCTGTGTTGAACAGAACCGATCTATCTGAGGAGATAACCTGAAGGGCAGCCCGAACTTCTACAGGGCGCTGGTGGGATCCCTATTGAGTCTTGAATGATGACAACTTCACCTTGGTGGCCTCAGGGCGGCCACCACGCCGTGTGGCAGCCTCGTATTCTACCTCTTGGCCTTCCTTGAGAGAAGAATAGTCCAAGCCTTGAAGCTCGTTTCGGTGAAAGAAGAGGTCCTTCCCTTCCTCAGTTATGATGAACCCGAATCCCCTGTCTGAAATCAGTTTCTTGATTTTACCCTTCGGCATTGCAAAGCCCCTTTCTACCTGCCACTTAGCAGCGGAAGTACCATTAGCAGACTGCCTTCATTGACATGATACACCCACAACCCTAGCTTGGACACAAAGGGATTAAGGGATTAAGGGATTGATGAATACCAGCAGGAGCCTCAGTTGGTTGCCGAGACTCCTGCTGTTCGACGAGAACAGTCCACCGTGG
>DAIQQD010000263.1:0-2795 GCA_036787015.1 Chloroflexota bacterium | reverse complement strand
GGCAACACCTCGTACCTGCTGCGGGCCTCCAGCCAGCGGGGCGTCCGCTTCAGCAAAGCCGTGTCATATGGCAACGCCGTCGATATCAACGAAACGGAACTGCTGGAGTACTTTGGTCAGGACCCTGATACCAAGATCATCGCCGCGTACATTGAGGGCGCCAAGGATGGTGACCGATTTCACCGAGTGCTGGCCGACGTTTCCTCCAGAAAGCCCGTCCTGATCCTGAAGGGCGGCTACACCAAGGCCGGCGGCGAGATCGCCGCCTCGCACACCGGCTCTCTCGCCGGGTCCTCGGAGATCTGGGACAGCCTGATGCGCCAGACCGGAGCCATCCGCGTCTGCAGCCTGGAAGAGATGGTGGACCTGCTGGTGACATTCAGTTTGATGCCGCTGCCGAAGGGCCGGAACGTGGGGATTTTCGGAGCGGGCGGCGGGGCCAGCGTCCTCGCCACCGACGAGTTGACGCTGGGCGGATTCGTCGTCCCCCGTATCCCGGAAGGGCTGGTCAAGGAGTTGATGGGAAAGTTCGGCAACACTGCCGGCATGATCTTCAAGAACCCCATTGACCTTTCCATGGTGGGTTACAGTGAAGGCTTCTACGACGTGATCAAGAGGCTGATGACCTACAGGAAGGGTGAATGGTTCGACTTCGGCCTGATCCACGCCGGTTTCGGGCAGGCGGCCTGGTTCACCTCATCGGCTTTCGACCAGGAAACCGCCCAGTTTCGGGATTTCGTGCACCGCATCCACCGGGAGACGGACAAGCCGCTGGCCCTGGTGCTCCAGTTCCTCATCACCAACTGGGATTGGCTGAGGGCGCTGGAATTGCAGCGCGGCTGCAGCGACGCCGGCATGCCCGTCTATCATTCGATGGGAAGCGCGGCTAGGGCCATTGACCGCTACGTCGCCTACCACGAGGGCATGAAGACCCCGGCCAAGTGCGGGTAGGCGCTGCTGGTTCAGGTTGTTTCGTAGAGGCAGGTTTGAAACCTGCCTCTACGTCTATCCGTCCACAGGTGCACCCCTCCTGAGGCAGACCGGGACGGGTTATCTCCGCTCAGACCGTTCTCACCGGGGCGCGCAGAGGGGCGAAGCCCTTCTGCGTTTCTTATCATCCCCCGAGTGAGGGCCGGGTGGCCAAATAGGGCACCTTTGCCCCCTCTCTGCCAAAGCGCTATGATGGTTCTTGGGGCAACCCATCACTGCGGTTCCAGCCATGGACAAGAATCAAGCTCTTGATGCCATCTTCAACCTGAAATCCGTAGCCATCGTCGGCGTGGCCAAGGATGAGGAATTCAATACCGGCCGTCTTTTCCTGAACCACATCATTGAGTACGGCTTCAAAGGCCCCATGTACCTGGTCAATCCCAAGGGCGGCGAGGCGTTCGGCATCAAGATCCATACCCAGCTCAAAGACATCCCCGGACCGGTGGATTATGTCATCTCCTGCATCAGGGCCCCGCTGGTGCCCCAACTGATCAAGGACTCCGCCGCCAAGGGCGCGAAGGCCATCTGCGTCTTCACCTCCGGCTTCTCTGAGTTCGGCACCCAGGAGGGAAGAGACCTGGAAGGGGAGATCAAGAGGCTGGCCGAAGACACGGGCGTGCGAGTCATTGGACCCAACTGCATAGGCATACACTCGCCGAAGGCCTGCTTCTCCCCCGCTCCCGATTTCCCCAAGGAGTGCGGACGCGTGGCCTTCCTAAGCCAGAGCGGCGGCAACACGCTGTACCTGGTGCGGGCGGCGGGCGCCAGGGGCATCCGCTTCAGTAAGGTCATCTCCTACGGCAATGCCGCTGACATTGACGAGAGCGATTTGCTGAGCTACTTCGGGCAAGATCAAGAAACAGACATGATCGCCGCCTACATCGAGGGTGTCAAGGATGGCCGGCGTTTCTACCGCACACTCCGGGAAGTGTCGGTTTCAAAGCCGGTGGTGATTCTGAAGAGCGGCCGCACCCAGGCCGGCTCAGCGGTAGCTGCCTCTCACAGCGCCGCCATGGCTTCTTCCCACCTTGTTTGGCAAGACGCGGTGCGCCAGGCCGGGGCCATCAACGTGGACACGCTGGACGAACTCGTAGATGTGCTGGTGACGCTGTCATACATGCCCCCGCTGGGAGGAAAGCGGCTGGCCATGGTGGGGGTCGGGGGCGGGGCGGGGGTTCTCGGTACAGATGACTGGTACGACAACGGTTTTGTGCTGCCCAGTCTGCCGGAGCCGATCCGGCAGGCCTGGAGGACGGCCCTCGGCAACGACGCCGGAACCATTCTGGCCAACCCGATTGACATCCCGCACACAGGTTTCGGCCAGGAACCGTTCATGAAGGCGCTGGCCCAGCTTCACATGTTCGAAGGGATCGATCTCCTGGTCTTTCACCTGCCCGTCAGGGGACAGATGATATCTGTGGCTGTCGGGAGCATGCTTCTCGATGCGGAGTCTGAAACCATCATCAAGGTGCACCAGGCCCCCGGCAAGCCCACGGCGGTAGTAGTACACTACCAGGCGAACCTGGATGGTTGGAAACTCGCTGACAAGCGGGTGAAGAAGTTCTACGAGGTGGGCCTGCCGGTCTACTACTCGATTGCCGGCGCCGGCAAGGCCATTGACCGGTACCTGCGCTATCTGGCCGGCCGCAAGACGTCACGGCAGTGGGGGAGATGAGCCCCACGCGCTTGTGCGATGAGAAGGAAAACCGGAGTCTGGCTTAGAGGGGTCGCTTGCAGGACGGGTCGTCTACTGCCTCAGAATCTGCTCTCAATCTATAGGTGATAGTCCCCGGCAGCTTCCGGCT
>DAIQQD010000262.1:0-2798 GCA_036787015.1 Chloroflexota bacterium | reverse complement strand
GCCACCTGGTACGGAACAGCCGCGCTGCACCTCGTCGTGGACGGGGCCCTGGGGGTGTTCTTCGATCCGTGGTTTGCCCGGCCGCCAGACGCCCAGCCCATGATCGCGGCTGACCCACGGGCTATCGATCTTCAACCCCTCGACGTGATCCTGGCCAGCCACAGCCACTTCGACCACATCATCAACCTGCCGGATCTGGTGCGCCGCTACCCTCAGGTCCAAGCCTACCTGCCAGCGGTGACCGCCGAGAACTGCCGGAGGCTGTGCCGCGGGGCCATCTTCAAGGACTACTCCTGCAGCCTCACGGAGAGCGACTGGGCGCGCGTTCACACCGTCACGGCCGGTGACCGCGCGGAGGCCTCCTCGCAAGACGGGAGCGTCCGTCTGCGGGCCACGGCCATAAGGTCCGGCCATGTGACGTTCGATGCCTACTCCGTGCTTCGCGTCGTGTTCAACTTCGGGGTGGTCCGCCGTCTTGGCTACTACTCCAAGTTCCTCTTCGGATTCCCCAAGAAGGAAATGCTGGGCTGGGAAGTGCAGGTGGAAAGCGGCGGGCAATCCAAACGCATCGTGTTCTTCGGCAGCCTCTGCAAGAAGTACGCTACTGCCCTGCGGCGGTACAGCGGGTGTGATTACCTGTTCATCCCTCTAGCCGGAAGGAGGAACATCCTGCCGTACGCGAGCGTAGTCACCGAGGCTCTGCAGCCGAAAGTAGTGATCCCGGTGCATCATGACGATTTCTTTCCTCCCATCTCCTATGCTGTCGACTATGCCAACTATGCGGAGTGGCTCAAGAAGAGTCTGCCCGGCACCAGGCTGCTGGAGTTGCCACCGGAACAGCCGACGATCCTCCCAACGTGAGCGGGCTGCAGCCTTTCACCTTCACGTCTATCCTCTACCGTCGACAATGCGAATGTTGTACGGTCAAAGCTCCTTTGCCCAGGTTCAGGGTTGCCTACAGGAGTCATGCGGTGCAGCGGAACGCTGCCGGGAGTCTGGGGGTGTCCCCCAGTTTCCTTTCTTCTTCCCCAAAGAGTGGGGGACTAAGAGGGCTGAAACAACCCAACGTAGAGGTTGCCGCGCCTTCTCCTTGCCCGGTCACGAGAATGGCGCGTCAAATGTCATCTGTCCTGGCTGGGTTGGCCTCTGCGGGAAAGCTCTTGCATCAACTCCGTTTGGACCTGCTGAATCTCAAGAAGCCTCTGCCACTGATTGACTAGGAGGTGGTCCATCTTCTCGTTCAGACTCCGAATCTCCAGTTCGGCTTTCAGATTGACGATGTAGTCGTGCTCGGCACGCATACGGTCCTTGGCCTCCAGCCGGTTCTGGCTCATCATGATTACAGGCGCCTGAACGGCGGCCAGACACGAAAGACAGAGGTTCAGAAGAATGAATGGATACTCATCCCAGGCCCTCGAGGCCAGTACATAGGAATTCAGAGTGATCCATAAGGCAAGCACCACTGCAAACCCGATCATGAACTTCCAACTGCCGGCGTATTTCGCCATGCCGTCCGCCAGACGCTCAACAACCGTCAACTTGCGTTCGAACTCCAGGTTGACGTTCTTAGACAGAAGTTCCCGTTCCTTGAGACTTCTGGAGACCTGTTCCTCAAGCGCCGTCAGTTCTCCTTTGTCCTTTTCCAGTGCCTCACGCACGTACCTGGACCTGAACTCCTTCAGGTCCGTAACGCAGATGAAACCGCTCTGGGACCAATCGGGGTACGTTTTCTGGATCATTTCAGCTATCGGCGCACCAACCAGCTCTCCCGCTATCACATCGCTTGGCTTCTTCTGCTTCTTGCATATCTGGCAGATCACCGTGGACTCTCTCTGTGTTCTCTGCATGTCTGGCCCTCCCAAAGCGGAATAGTCACGGAACGGCAGCGACTTGCCACGCATGATTGTACCACCGAGCCTGCGAGTGCCAAGATAGGTGCCACGGATGGTTGGGGACCCTCGGGCAGTGCTGCGCCCCTGCGTGTGCCATCCATTGGGGCGTGCAGAGGGGTGCAGCCCCTCTGCTTTCTTCTCTATCCCCCAAGATTGGGGGGCGAAGGGGGTTGATGATGACTTCATCCGGCGTCCATATCCTCTATAATTGCCATAGGAGAGAAACCGAGAGGAGATCAGCTTGAGATGGACCTGAAGAACGACAAAGAGAAGCTCCAGCAACTGGCCAACCTGATGAACGAACAATCGGCCACGCCGATCCTGATGGTCACGGATGACCTGCTCTGGGTCTTCGACGCCGCCCTGGTGCCAGAAGAGGTCGACTTCCTCCTGAAGATGGGCGGAGGCAGCCTGAAGCGCAGCGAAGCCGAGGCCAGAGTCGGCCTCCCAAAGGGGGATTTCAACCGGCTGTTGACCACGCTCCTGGACAAGGGCCACATTACCGAGCTGGAGCCGGAGCCAGGCCAGGACGAGCCCATCCTCCACCTGATGTGCATCTTCCCCGGCTGGTTCGAGCACTACCTGATGGGCGGGAAAGAAACGCCCGACCGGAAGGAGTTCGCCCGGCGGGTGACCAAGTACTTCGCCATGGCCAAGGATGTCCCGCCCGATGTCCTGAATGAGATCCTGGTTGGCGTCGGGCCCCAGCGCTCCATCGCCACGGCTGGCCCACCGGCGCCGAGGGTCTTGAAGGTGGACAAGGCCCTGCCGCCTCAAGTCAGCGAGATCTATCCGCCGCACAGTGTGCTCGGCATCCTGGAGAAGCTGCCCGAGGATGAGGTCATCTCGGTGGGGCACTGCTTCTGCCGCCAGCAGCGGAAGCTGGACGGCGACCCGTGCCGGATG
>DAIQQD010000261.1:0-2816 GCA_036787015.1 Chloroflexota bacterium | reverse complement strand
CTCTGTGGTTGGTGTTATTCTGATAGTCTTCGTTCTTGGTGCAGTTGGCGCCAGCCGGTACAAGAAAGCTGGCCCCCACCAAGCATTCATCACTACAGGTAAAGGTGGGCAAAGAGTCTGCATCGGCGGTGGTATGTTTGTCTGGCCCGTTGTCCAGAGCTTGTATGTTATGGACTTGCAGGCTCAGAAAGTTCCCGTCCATAGAGAGGCAATATACTCCAAGAACAATGTCCCGATCACTATTGATGTGACACTTGTCTACAAGGTGAAGGGTGACGAAGGGTCTGTCAAGCTGGCGGCTCAGGCTCTTCAAGAGATGCAGCAGGAGTTTCATAAGGGCGGAACGAAGGCTCCTGCTAGTGAGATCTCTGAGATTGTGCAGAGTGTTGCAGAGGGTGCGCTCAGGGACATTGTCGGTAAGATGACTCCTGAGGAAATCAATGCTGACAGGGAGTCATTCCAGAACAAGGTGCTGGATACTGCCGCCGGGCACTTCGAGAAGATCGGCATTGACCTTGTCAGTTTCGTTGTTAATCATATCAGTGATGACAAAGAGTACTTCGTATCTCTTGGAGCTCCAGCCATAGCAGAAGCGAAGAGAGTGGCCCGAGAGCAGGTGGCTACAAAGAACAAGGCAGCCACGGTGGTGGAGGCGGAGCAGTCCAGGGATTCCGGTATTCGGCAGGCAGAGACCAAGGCTGAAGTATTCAACGCCGAGAAAGACAGAGATGTCAAGAAGGCTGGATATGATGCATTGGTTGCCGTTGAGAGGGCGAAGGCTGATCAGGCTGGCCCACAGGCTACGGCTCAGGCACAGCAGAAGGTAGTTGAGCAGGAGACCACTCTGGCCGAGAAGAGAGCTGAGAAGAGGGAGAAGGAGCTTGTAGCCGAGGTCTTGAAGCCGGCAGAGGCTGAGAGACAGAAGAAGGTTATTGATGCCGAGGGCGTGAAAGCCTCAATCATTGTTGCTGCTGAAGGTGAAAAACAGTCGAAGGTTCTGATTGCTGATGGCACCAAACAGGCTACTGTGCTCACTGGTGAAGGTGAGGGCGCAGCAGCGAAGGCACGGAAGACAGGCGAGGCTGAAGGCATAAAGGCAGTGTTGTTTGCGGAAGCTGCTGGTACGAAGGCGAAGCTACTAGCAGAAGCAGATGGCCTTCAAGCCAAGGCTGATGCCATGAAGAACTTCGATGGTACCACAATTCAGTTAGAAGCCTACAAGTCTCTGATTGCAGTTCTTCCGGCGCTGGTTGAGGCTGCGGCCAAGCCGATTGCCAGTATCAGTGATGTGAAGGTAATCCACTTCACCGGAGGCAAGGATGGCGGTGGCAGTCCAGTCTCCAAGTTCCTCGACATTCCCCCTGAGGTTCTGGCAACAACAGACGAATCTCTCCGGGCTACTGTCGGTGTAGGACTGAAAGAAATCCTCGGGGCAATTACTGGGGATACGGCCGGCGCCATAAAGAAGCTTCTCCCCAAAGTAGACGATAAGGCAGACGAGAAGAAGTAGCCTTCTCCAGTGGCGAAAGAGGGGTTGGTGAGGATACTCAATAGGAAGAGCCAGGGGGAACTGGAAGCCCCGAAGACTACTGAGGCATAGGCCAGAAACACGGCCATTTGCGAATCGAGGAGTCTCTCAATGGTTGCACCGAAGAGGGACTCCTTCTCTTGTGCCGGCGATGGCCGCTTCCCACTCCCCCATGGCCGGGGCCCGCAGTAGATCCGGTCGGTCTGTGCCCAACCGGATGTCCTCGAGGAGCTCGTCCAGACAGCCCTGGATCACCGTATTATCGGTTGTAGCATAGCCCTGCAGCTTGTCCCGCATCCCGTCTACCTCCGAGAGAAAGTCCCCGATGATGTGCTCGTCCAGATCCTTGGTGAACCGGCCGTACCCGAGCTTCTGGAGATACCGCCCGTTGAGCTCCTGCTCGTACTGGCCCTCGATGGGGTAGGAGAGCATGGGGACGTGGAGATGCATGGCCTCACACATCAGGGAGAATCCCCCTCCGGCGATGACCGCGGCCGCGGTCCGGAGATCGTCGATGAACCGTTGCTCGTCGAAGGCGCACAGGGTCACGTTGCCCTCCTGGCCGTTCTGGCCCAGGCCGTACACGCGGAACTCCTGCGGGAGTCTCCGGAGCAGGGGCAAGAGGGCCTGGTTGGCCTCAGACGTCTGGTAGACCAGGATGTGCCGCCCCGGCTCCCGCCGGGCGCTCAGTATCTCCGGCCGCAGGATGGGGGGCACCAGGGTGGTCCGAGGCTTACGGATGGGAGGGTAGAAGAAGCTCGAGACGAGATAGTGGAACGCACCCGGAAGCTTGATCTTCACCGCCAGTTTGGCGAGCAAGAAGTCGAGGCCCTCGTCGTGGGTCACGAACTCGTCGTGGGCGCAGCGGTTGATCACCTGCATGTTGTCGATGCTGACCACCGGAATCTGGCGGGCCAGGCCGTAGAGGTAGGCCCACGACTCAAAATCGCTGACGACGGCGTCAGCGGCAAAACCGTCGGCCACCTTGCCGTAGACCTCGAGGTTCTTGAGAATACCCCGGGGCGCATCGCGCAGGTTCTCGAGGAGGCTCACCCCCCGATCGAGCTTGCTGCCCTCGTACGCCAGGTGCAGCCCGTGGATCTCCTCGAAGGCAATGCCCACCCGACCCCGGAACCGCTCGACCAGGAAGTGGTGGGCTCGCCCGGAGACCACCACGCGGATCTCGTGCCCGCTGGAGAGCAAGTGCTCCAGAGTCACCCGGCTGCGGGTGGCATGCCCCATCCCTTCGCCAACAACGCCATAGATGATCTTCATTCGATATCCCTCC
>DAIQQD010000065.1:8794-10228 GCA_036787015.1 Chloroflexota bacterium | reverse complement strand
CGGCATAGTCCGCGGTAGGAGTCTCGGATATTCTGCCCGAGGAGAGATCGACCCGGAGGATTCTCCCCGCATACCCGCCAGTCATGGTTTCTTCTCCCCGAGTTTGGCCAGCAGCCGCTCGAGTAGATCTCCTGATAGCGTGATGTCGCCTTCTATCTTGAGTTTGCCCATGAGAGTGGCGTCCGTCTGGCCTAGTTCACCGCGTTGGATAGCAGCGAAGTCCGCAACCGACAACGTCATGGTACCAACGGGGCCTTCTGACTTGCCATCATGGGTACTTATCCGCCCATGGTCGAACAGCGCATACCAGTCGCGGGCGCCCGCTCCGGTGAAATGGACCTGGAGCGTCACCTTCATGTCTTCCACCTTCGTGACGTCCTTCTTCTTGCCCGGTGCCGGCAAGTTAAGGAGACTGGCTATCCTCTGGGTCATGGGGTTGTTGAGTTCAGCATCATCAGCCAGCATGGTCACTCCCATCGACCGAAGATTCTTGTACAGCCGGACCAGCGGCACACCGAGCCGCAGCGGAGCCAGGACTTGGTTGAAAAGCAGGTTCTTCACTTTCCAGCCGGTCAGTTCCTCGTAGCGCCGGATGGTCTCTTCTTCGCTGGGAGTGCCTTCCAGCTTCGGTATGCCGTAGGCTTCACTGGAGTGCCAGTCCAGGAAGAGGAACCAGGCCAGGTCAGAGACCGGGTCTCCAAGGTAAGAGAACTCCCAGTCCAACAGCGCCACCACATCGCCGTCAGGATTGTAGAGGGTGTTAGGCATCCGGCAATCGCCCCAGCAGAAGGTGATGCGCTCGGGTACATAGTGGTTCTGCCTAAGCCATTTCAAAGCATACTCCAGGACTGGTTGAGGTTCGCCTTTGGCCACCCATTTGAGGAAAGAGTCGTTGTAGTCCAGAAGCCCGTCGATGGTCGTGGTGCCGCCCTTGGGCGCGCCCAGGAAATCCAGGCGCTGCTTCTTCCAGTCTACCTTGTGGCACTTGGCAATACCCCCCAGCGTACCCCACCACATCTTGGCCCGCTTCTGTGGCGAGGCATCATGGTAGCTTCCGGCGCTGTGGTAGAGGGGGAAGTCGGGTGGGGTGGTCCCCGGTAGCCTCTCCATGATATAGAACGGCGTGCCGAGTATGCCCTCGTCCTGCTCCACCCGCCAGAACACTTTGGGCACGGGTACATTGGTGCCTTGCAGGCGCTGCATCACCAGGAATTGGCGCCGCAGGTCGTAGTCGGGGAAGACCGGCATCAGCGGCGGCCGGCGGAATACCATCTCCTTTGACTGTTGTCGCCCACCTTCCTCATAAACCAGGCTGAACATGAAGGTCTCCGAGGCAAACCCACTCTCCGGTGGCTTCATGTTGGACACGGTGATGCCCTTGGCTTTGGGCATCTTCATCTGCAGGTAGGGCACCAGCTTCTGCTGTAGCTCTTC
>DAIQQD010000065.1:0-8694 GCA_036787015.1 Chloroflexota bacterium | reverse complement strand
CCATAGCCGACGTCCTTGCCGCATTTCACCTCGCACAAGGTTTCGGTCAGAAAGGAGATCCTCTTCAATTCCTCGGGATCGGTGATATCTATCTTGAAACCATCAATGTACGACGGGCCCTTCCACATGCCCGATGCATAGTCCCGGTAGTAGTCATAGCCCGCCGGGCCGGGGTAGAACGTGGTCATGGGTCGAATCATGAGCTTCTTCCTGGAACCATCTGCGGCGTTCACGGTCACAGTCCCGGATTTCGCTACCCGCACATCCGAGCGGAACTGGAAGTTGTGATCCAGGCTGACTAGCTTCAGTTCCTTGTCTTGCTTCTCACTGCCAAGGGGATACGTCTGCCATCCCTCAAAATGCAGGATTTGTCCGTCCCAGTCCTCTCTCTGCGCCGTGTGGACGGCCCACTTGCCGAAATCGAAGATGCACATGAAGTAGAAGGCTCCCTGCGGAATTTCGCCCGGCTGCGCCCAAGGCTCGGGCCAGGCACCACCGCCCACTCCCCGCCTGACACCCCAGGAGTGGTCCCGGCCACCTCGGCACCTGGCGCTGTCGATCTTGTAGGTCTTCCCACCAACCTTGAATGAGCCGCTGAATCGGCCCACCTGGTAGAACCGCCGGGCCTCCTCCAGTATCCGGCCGCGATTGCGCAAGAACATCGGCACCTGCTCGTATGCCGGGAATGTCCCGTCGAAGTCTACCTCGAAGCTCAAGCCCTGTTTGTTCTTAGCGAGAGTCATGCGGACCTTCTTCAGTGGCTCCACGATGTCGTAGGAGAACGGCCCAACCTCGATGCCGGCGCTTGTCTCGGGACGCAGTTCGGTAGAGGCCCTGACAACATGGGCCGTCTTGTTGTCTATGGTCACCATGCCATAGGCATCAATAACGTTGCGGTTCGGGTAGCGTGCCAAACCAGTCACGAAGTTCAGCTTGCCGGAGATGTCGAAACCATAGAGCACGATCCTCTCCGTCCATCTCGCGTCGCTGGTATAGACATGATCGAAAGTGGTCGCCATCTGGTGGCATATCAGCTCATCGAACTTAGTCAGCATGTTCCCTCCTCTTCATTTGGTTCCTCTCCCAAGACAATCCAGGCTACTGCGGGCTGAGTCCGCCGCAAACAGACCAATGCTGTCCCGTGACGTAACTGGCTTCGTCAGAAGCCAGGAACAGAACTACTTTGGCCACCTCTTCTGCGTTGCCCAGTCGAGCGACTCCCATTGTGGCCAGCTGCGTCTTCAGCAAGTCTTCTCCAAAGACCCGATCCAGAGCTCCGGTCCTCACCATGCCGGGCGCTACAGCGTTAACCAGTATGCCAAACGGCACCATCTCCATGGCGAGTGACTTGGTGAACTGGGCTACGGCGGCCTTGGACGCTCCGTATAGCGACAAGTACTGTGCACCTGTCTTGACGCCCGCAGTAGTGATGTTGATGATCCTGCCGTAGTTCTGCTTCATCATCTGGGGCAAAACCGCCCAGCAGCAGTTCAGTGTGCCTCTGAGAGTGGTGTTGATCTCTCCGTCCCAATCCTGCGGCTTGGTCTCGTGAAACGGCTTCAGACTGATCTCGGTATAGGCAGCATTGTTGACCAGAATGTCGATCCGACCGAACTCCTGGATGGTCTTCTTCACCATCTCCTCCACGTCGCTCAGGCGGCTGATGTCGGTCTTCAGCGCCAAAGCCGTCCCCCCTGACGCGTTGATCCTGTGGGCATGGGAGCGCAACTTCTCCAGGCTGCGCGCTGCCAGGACGACATTGCCCGCTGCCTGGCCGAAGGCCAGCGCAATGGCTTCGCCTATCCCGGTGCTGCTGCCAGTGACTATGGCTACCTTCCCCTTGAACCTCATTACCGTACCTCCTTGGCCCGCATTGTGCTCCATTGGGACGGGACTCATGTCATACATCGGCTCGAAGTCAGACGGTACTTGATCCCCCGCAGGTTAGGGGCCGAAAACCTGTGTCCACAGAATACACCCCCCCACAAAGTGCGGTGTCAATTGCCGAAGGGCATAGTCCAGGGCATAGGGACTCTGGGTTGCGGATTAGGTGGCGTTCAGGCTAGAGGAGGTTCAATTCCCGCGCTCGAGCAACTGCCTGCGTGCGGTTATGAACGTCCAGCTTTCGGTAGATGTTGAGCAGATGAGCCTTCACCGTGCCTGTGACCAGCACCAGTTCATTGGCGATCTGTTTGTTGGTTGCGCCGGCGGCAAGCAGGCGGAGCACTTCCAGTTCACGACCGGTTATTGGCTCCATCGTGGGCTTGAGACGAGGGCCGGGGAATGGGATCGAGCCATCCCTGCCGGTCGCCGTCCCAAACGATGCCAGGAGCCCTGACACGTAGTCTGGCATTATCTGCCGCGCCAAGGCAGTCCGCAGCAGCTCGGCCATCGGCTCTCCCGCATCCAGGAATATGCGCACGTACCCTTCGGGTTCCGCCAGCGACAGGGCCCTCTGCAGCGTTGTCATGGCTTCGTCGGTCCTGCCTTGCGCGCGCAAAGTAGTGGCCAGCAGGACCAGTATCTCGATGGCGTTGCCCATTCTCGCTTCAGCCTCCGCCCTCTTGCGCACGCGCTCCAGCATGGCCGGCACGCCGTGCAATTGTCCCCTGGCTATTTTCAAGCGGGCCAGCATCAGATACTCGAACTCCAGCGGAAACTCCAACCCCTCGTCCGAATCGCTCTTGGGATTCTCCCTGGTCGCCGCCCACTGCAAAGCCTCACTCATGTCGCCTCTGGCCAGTGACAGCCGCGCCCGCCAGGAAGCGGTGACTCTGGACATCATGGCGCTGTGGGATGCCGCAGCGACACCCTCCAGCTCCTCCAAGGCATCGGACAGGGCGGTGGTCTGCCCGATCAGCTCTGTGAGCGGAGCCAAGCCAGGGACCGCCATGACGGCTATCGTCAGCTGGACCCCCTGCCGGCCAAGATCGATGGCGCGGTTGACGTAATGAATCGCCTCTTCAATCTCATTCCATTGGTAGAGGATTTGGGCCAGGCATATGTGGGCGTAGCTGGTGGCCGGGAGCGGTTCTCCGCCACCCCATTCGGTGCCCAGGCGGATCGCTTTGCGGCTGGTCTCCGCTGCTTGATGAAGCCGCCCCTGCCTGACATAGATGTCCGCCAGGTGGCCCATGGCTACCAGGGTGATGAAGAAATTCCCTGTTGTCTGACCGTAGACTATCGCTTCCTCCAGGTAGACCATAGCCTTGGGCATGTCTGCCTTCATCCAGTGGGCCAGCCCCAGCAAGAGCACGGACATGCAGCGCACTGTCGGCTGGTCGTCCGGCATCTGCTCCAGTGAGTCGTGACACAAGCGGATGGCCTCGTCGATCTCTCCCCGCGCTATGACCAGTGGTATGCGAAGAGACGTGAGATGGTTGCGAATCCGTCGCTCCGCCTCCGCATCTTTCGCGGTCCTCTTGGCGTGAGTGCGCGAAAGCGCAAGTTCCGCCGCCTTGACCAGAGGCTCGACCGCGGCGAGCTGCCCGCGGGCCGAGCGAACGTTGGCCAGGCCGATGCAGAGCCACGGGCGCGACAGGATCACGTCTTCGGGCAACTTCTCCAGCCAGCCCTGGGGCGCTGATATCTTGCCTTGCGATATGAGTGGCACGGCTACAGACTCAATCAGGTCCGCAGCACGCTCGAAGTCCTTGGCTGCGAGGGCATGCTGTATGGCTTCGGAATTCAAACCCTCGTGTTCAAACCACTCGCTGGCCCGGCGATGCAGTACGGGGATACGATCAGCCTGCGTCTTCTGCAGGCGATCGCGCAACAAGTCTGAAAACAGGTGGTGGTATCTGAACCACTTCCGGCTCTCGTCCAACGGCACCACGAAGAGATTGGCCGACTGTAGATGATCCAGCATCTCCTGTGCGTTCTCGCCCCCGGTCACGGCATTGCAGAGGGGGGCGCTCAGGCGATCGAGGACGGAGGTCCGTACCAGGAACTGCTGTACGCTGGCCTTCTGACGTCCGAGTACTTCCTCCACCAGGTAGTCCATGATATGGCGATGGGTGCCCGCGAACTCCGCGATGAAGGTAGGTATATTGCCGCAGCCCTGCATGGAAATGGCCGCCATCCGGATGCTGGCTATCCAGCCCTCCGTCAAAGACTCCAGCGCTCGGACATTGTCAGTGGTGAGTCCCAGTTCCATCACATCGTTGAAAAACGCCGCAGCCTCATCTGTAGTGAAACGCAGGTCGGCGGCCCGCAGTTCATTCAGCTGGCCGCGAACCCGCAGGCGGGCCAGTGGAAGGGGTGGATCAACCCTGGTCGCCAGCACCAAATGCGCTCGCGGCGGCAAATGCTCCACGAGGAAAGCCACGGACTCATGGACCGACTTGGATGTTATCTCGTGGTAGTCATCGAGAACCAGCACAAAATCGCGCCGGGCCTGGGTGATATCGTTCACCAGGGTGGTCAGGAGGGCCCTGATAGAAGGTGCCTTGCCGGTTTCCAGCATCTCCAGTGAGCGTTGGCCCAGATCGGGCTGCACGGTCTGGAGTGCAGCCACGAAGTACGTCCAGAAACGGTCCGGATCATTGTCTTCCTTGTCCACAGAAAGCCAAGCAGCAGAAGGGGCTGAACTGGTGCTCCTGCCCGCTTGAAGGGCGATCCACTCGCTCAAGAGCGTGGTCTTGCCGAACCCGGCCGGGGCGCAGACGAGCGTCAACCGGCAGCGGAGCGCCGCGTCGAGCCGTTTGCTGAGCCGGGGACGAGTCAGCCACCCCGGGGGGACGGGAGGAACATGGAGTTTGGTGATCAGCAGGCGTTCGGACGTCGTTTCATTCTCCTGCACTGAAGCACGAGTGAGCCTGCCAGGCGCTATTGACGACCACGCGTTGCCGGCCCATGGACAGCGCGATTCTACCACTGGCATGCTGTCTTCGGCAAAGCGCACTGATCCGAGATATGTCACAGGCTGCGAAGGGGTTTACCCATGCTGCAGTTTTGAAAAGCTCACGCTTTGCCTTGCCCAAGGCATGCTATACAATCAAGAGGGCTGCAGTCTGAAGGCATACGTATGAATAGGAAGAAACGGCTAGCTGCCGTTGGTATAGTCACCTTAACCATACTCATCATTGCCATATACCTCGCCATGATCCTCACCGATGAGACCATCCTGGTTCCGCGCCCAGAGAGCTGGGCCCAGCCCATCGAAATGGAAGGCGTGCCCAGTCTCTACAAGGTATCGGATGATCTCTATAGAAGCGGCCAGCCTTCTGCGGAAGGCATGGCTAATCTGGAGGAGATGGGGATAAAGACCATCGTCAATCTGCGTTTGCTCAATTCCGACAGGGATGAGATCGAGGGCACCAACCTCGCCTACGTCCACATTCAAATGGAGGCATGGGACGCCGATCAAGAGGAGGTGGTGGAGTTCCTCCGGGTAGTCTCAGACCCGGGCCGCGTTCCCGTGCTTGTCCACTGTAGTTACGGCGCCGACCGCACCGGCGCCATGTGCGCCGTGTACCGCATCGTGGTGCAGGGCTGGACCAAGGATGAGTCCATAAGGGAGATGACACAGGGAGGATTCGGCTTTCACCAAATCTGGACTAATCTCAACATCTGGATTTGGATGTCGGACCTTGATGAGATAAAGGCCCAGGCGGGCATTGGTTAGGGTACGCAGAAGATCGTTGCTTGGTGGGCTCGCCCGGATTCGAACCAGGGACCAACCGGTTATGAGCCGGCCGCTCTGCCGCTGAGCTACGAGCCCATGGGGTATGGCAAGATTATAGTGGGTGAAGAGCGGATTTTCAAAGGATATGACTAGAGGCCCAGGAGTTGCTTCTTCTTACGGCTGAACTCCTCTTCGGTAATGATGCCTTTGTCCAGCAGAGAAGCCAGCTTCTCCAGTTGATGCAGGTCCGTGGTGGCCGGGGATGGCGACCTGGTGACACCGCCACTGGTCATCTTGGCCTCCAACATCTCCCGGAACGCCTCAAATGCCTTCTGCTGGCCAGGCCTGAAAGAGATGATGGCATCTTCCATTTCGCGTTCGGACTCGTTGTGGTGTGTCTCATCGTAGTGCATCAGCTTGAGCTCGATGTACCCGTTGCTCAGCAGGCCCGCTTTCATGAACTGTATGCTCACGATCTGGGATATCAGAATGTCCCTCTCTATCTTGGAGGCTCCGCTAAGGGCATTGCGCCAACCGATACGCTGGACGCGTACCACATCCTTCAACAAGAGGATTCTCGCGTTCAATCCGGTGGCTTCAATCAGCGCATCTACCACGTGATCCCTCCTAGCTTCTAATTCTACTTCCACGATGCAAGAACCGTCTGGTCGCAAGAAAGCTATTGCGAGTTGAGTCCGTCCTGACGGCCAATACGATTGCCAACCACGGGGCTCGACAAGCTGCCTCGGGAAATCTCGGCCGTAGTGGGATACTGGTCGGGGTGAGAGGATTTGAACCTCCGGCCTCATGGTCCCAAACCATGCGCGCTAGCCGCTGCGCTACACCCCGCAATTGGGGAATATACCATGTCGTATGAGCGGAAGTCAAAGCTCTTCCATTTTCCTTCTCAACGCGGTTGAATGATCAGCACTAGCGGCTGCCGACTAGGTCAACCCCCTGTCCCCCATTCTTGGGGGAGACAGAAGAACGCAGAGGGGCAATGCCCCTCTGCACGCCCCGATGGGCGACGCAAGCGAACCGTATTCCTTTAGTCGTTCCTTCGAAGGCGGGGATCTAGTGTCAACCCCCTTGCCCCCCACTTACTGGGGCAAGAAGTGAGATGGGCTGAAAGTCACCCTCACATCGCGCCGGCAGGAGACGCCTTTGCTTCACCTCTCGGTTTCGCAATTATGAAGAGGTCCAGGACACCTCCTGGCAGGGGTTTGGGGGTGTCCCCCAATTCTCCTACAACCTCCCCTAGGATTGGGGGATCAAAGGGGTTGAAGTAGCGGCACCGCATTTCGTGCATCGTTCCCACAGTCGGATTACCTCAATATTCGAGCCGGGGGGGCAGGCTGCTAATTGCAGCAGGACATCCTGATATTGTCCTCATAACATTATGTCAAACAATCCATTGTACAACCCATTTCCCATGTTCTATAATGAAACTCACTCATGATCGAGATCAGAATCCATGGCCGTGGCGGACAGGGCGCCGTCACTTCCGCTGAAATGCTCGCCCTGGCTGCCATAGGCGGCGGCAAGTATGCCCAGGCCTTCCCCAGCTTCGGGCCGGAGAGACGCGGTGCCCCGGTGCAGGCGTTCGTCAGGGTATCCGATAAGCCCATCCGCGTGCGCGGGGAAATCAGAGAACCTGACGTGGTGGTGGTGCTCGATCCTGGACTGTTGAATATCATGGATGTGACCTCCGGTTTGAGAGAGAAGGGCATCGTGGTCGTCAATGCCAAGACGCCCGCCGCGGAGCTGAAGGCCCGCTTCAAGGGCAAGTGGCCGGTCGCTGCCGTGGACGCTTCGGCCATCGCTGTGGAGACGATCGGTGTCAACATAGTAAACACGACCATGATCGGCGCCATTCTGAAGGCTTGTGATGTGGTGGCCATGGAGTCGCTGGAGGAACCGCTAAAGCACCGTTTCGGCGGCAAGGCCTCGGCCAACTTCGAAGCGTGCAAGAAGGCCTACGAGAAGACGGTCATAGCCCGACCCTTGCAAGAGATATAGAGAAACATGACCACAAGAAAGAAAGACTCCGAGATCACCTGGCAGGACATCGATGTCGGCGCCGTCATCAGAACGCCGGGCAATGCGGCCGAGTACAAGACGGGTGACTGGAGATCGGACAAGCCGACCTGGAACAAGGACCGGTGCATCAAGTGCGGCATCTGCGCCCTCTTCTGCCCCGAAGGCTGCATCCATCATGACGAGAAGGGTTACTTCGAGGCCGATTTCTACTACTGCAAGGGTTGCGGCATCTGCGCCAGGGAGTGCTGGACGCAGGCCATAACCATGGGACCGGAGGAGCAATAGCATGGCGATGACAGGGATGGAAGGTTCCCTGGCCATGGCTGAGGCCGCCAGGCTGGCCAATGTCGATGTCGTGGCCGCCTACCCCATCACCCCCCAGACCCACATCGTGGAGCGCCTGGCGGAGATGGTGGCCAACGGGGAGTTGACCGCGGCCTACATCCCTGTGGAGTCCGAGCATTCCGCCATGAGTGCTTGCCTCGGCTCATCCGCCACCGGAGCCCGCACCTTCACCGCGACGGCCGGCCAGGGCCTGGAGTTGATGCACGAGGTTCTCTATGTAGCTTCCGGCCTCAGGCTCCCCATAGTGATGGGCGTAGCCAACAGGGCGCTTTCCTGCCCGTTGAGTGTGTGGGGCGACCATTCCGACGTCATGGCCGTCCGCGATACGGGCTGGATTCAGATATTCGCCGAGAATGGCCAGCAGGCCTTCGACCTCACCCTGTGCGCGTTCCGCATCGCCGAGGACTCGAAAGTCCTGTTCCCGGTGATGATTCATATCGATGGCTTCCACCTTTCTCACGTGGTGGAGCCTCTGTATCTGCTCGACCAGAAGCAGGTCGACTCGTTCCTGCCGCCATTCAAGCACCCGTTCCCGCTGGACCCGGACAACCCGGTGACCATGGGGGCTTTCACCGTGCCTATCCTGTACACGGAGGCCAGGAAGTCGATGGAGACCGCTCTCCGTTCCACCAGGCCGTTCATCAACTACGTGTTCGGCGAGTTCGCCAAGCTCAGCGGACGGC
>DAIQQD010000260.1:0-2820 GCA_036787015.1 Chloroflexota bacterium | reverse complement strand
TCCTGACGCCGCGGTGTATTGGCTGGCGCGCATGCTCGAAGCCGGTGAAGATCCAAAATTCATTGCCCGCCGTATGGTCATCTTTGCGTCGGAAGACATCGGCAACGCCGATCCAATGGGGATCGTGGTGGCAACAGCGGTGGCACAGGCGGTGCTCTCGACCTCCGCGACACCCCGTTCTCCGGGGCATCCGACCTGGGGAACCCGGACCGGACCTCATGGGCCACCGCTACCCGGAACTACCTCAACGCCCACTCTGATGTGAACGTGATCATGTGGTCGTGGTGCGGGCAGGCTGATGGCTCGGAAGAGGACATAGAGACGTACCTCGACCTCATGAGCGAACTGGAAGAAGACTACCCTGACGTGAGATTCGTGTACATGACCGGTCACACCAATGGCACGGGACTCACCGGAAACCTCCATCTCAGAAACCAGCAGATCCGGGACTACTGCGAAGCCAACGAGAAGATACTGTTCGACTTCGAAGACATCGAGAGCTATGATCCCGATGGCGAGTACTTTGGGGACAAGAATGTGACGGACAGCTGCGGCTATTCTGGCGGCAACTGGGCCATCGAATGGCAGAACAGCCACACCGAGGGAGTTGACTGGTACGAGTGTTCTTCTGCTCACAGCGAGCCTCTGAACGCGAACCTCAAGGCTTACGCGGCTTGGTGGTTGTGGGCCAGGATCGCCGGCTGGGACGGGGGCGCGTAGGGACTCTAGATTCCCGCTTCCGCGGGAATGACGGATGGGGCGTGGAGAGGGGCGAAGCCCCACTGGCGTCGGGCCAAATCCAAAATTCGAAATCCTAAGAGGGTGCAGGGACACTTCCCTGCCGGGGGCTTGGGGGTGTCCCCCATCTCACCCTTCTTTCTCCCCCCAAGAGTGGGGGATCAAAGGGGGTTGAACAAGTCTTCTAGTACCTACTTGTGTTATTAAGCGTAATTCCATAAGCTCTGGGGCTAAGTCATAACCACTCAAAAGACCTAACGCTGATTAATACAACCAAGTACTAGGATAGCCTGCATGGTGCCCGGCTGGACCGGCACGTCAGGTCCAGGGACCTGACACTCACAAAACCTGCGCTACGCCGATTGGAGCAATGCCCTATAATAGGTGGGCAAACTAGTATCTCAGGAAGTGAGCTATGAAGAAAGAGTTCAGCGTAATCATCGAACAGGATTCTGAAGGCAACTACGTTGCTTCCGTGCCCGCCTTGCGCGGATGTCACACTCAGGCCAAGTCGCTGGATGACGTAATGGTGCGAATTCGCGAGGCCATCGAGCTGTGTCTGGAGGTTCAGGGTGAGGACGTAGAGGAGTTGGATTTCGTTGGAGTTCAGAAGGTCGTTCTGGCACGATGACCAAACTGCCCAGGCTCACTGGCAAGAAGGTAGTTGCTGCTCTGCGTAGAGCAGGTTTTGATGTGATCAGAATCAAGGGAAGTCACTGTTTCCTGCGGAACCAAGACGGACGTGCCACCGTTGTTCCGGTTCACAGCGCTGAGATCATCGGTCCTGGCCTCATGTCCAAGATACTGCATGACTGCGAAATGACGCAGGACGAGTTTCGGGCTCTCCTCTAGCCTCGATGTAAGTCAACAGTCTGCCCGGGACTCTTGGACGTCAAGCAGGGAGAACATGATTCTAGAATAGCGTGGCGGGACTCAACCTGTTGGCTACTGGCTCCCGACGAGGCCACCGAATCATGGACAATTGGCGAAAGCGGCTGAAGCACGATCCCATCGCTCCGCTCCTCTCTTCTAAGAGCGAGGCCCTCCAGTACTTCTCCAGGCGTGATCTCCTGGGGGAAAGGGTTGGCCCGGTTGACCGTGTCTGGCAACTGCCTGAAGCCCAGAAGATCTTGAGGAAGCAACTGATCGACGGCTCCTGGCCGCGCTCCGGCGTCGAGAAGCACCTGGCCGTCAACTACCATCTCGTCGAAACGTGGCGGCACTTCCGTTTCCTAGTGGAGCAGTACGGATTCACCCGGGAGCATCCCCAGGCACAAGCGGCGGCGGAGTACCTTTTCTCCTGCCAGAGTGAGGAAGGCGACATCCGCGGCATCCTGGCCAATCAGTATGCCACCTACTATACCGGTGCCATCATGTCGCTGCTCATCCAGGTTGGATATGCGGACGATCCGCGCATAGAGAAGGGATTTCAGTGGCTGCTATCCATGCGGCAGGACGACGGAGGCTGGTCGATCCCTATCATCACGCATAAGTTCGACCGGGCCACGCAGTATCGCCTGACCAGCCAATACGCGGAACCGGTAGAACCGGACCGGTCCAAGCCTTTCTCCCACAACTGGACCGGTATGGTGCTGCGGGCCTTCGCCATGCACCCGGAGCACCGGAAGTCCGAAGCCGCGAAGCTGGCTGCCTGCCTGCTGGCATCGAGATTCTTCCAGCCAGACCGCTACACCTCCTACAAGGCGGCCGGCTACTGGGTACGCTTCGAGTATCCTTTCTGGTGGAACAACATCGTCGCGGCGCTGGACTCTGTTTCTCTGATCGGGTTATCGAAGGACAATGAGCAGGTCAGCAAGGCGCTGGGCTGGCTGATCGACCATCAGGAGGCGGACGGCCAGTGGAGAGTGTCCTACGCCAGGCCGAACGTGCGGGAAACCGACGTTGCCAAGAAGCGGGAGACGGCAGCCTGGGTGAGCCTGGCGACATGCCGGGTGCTGAAGAGACTGCTCTGACACGGTCCTAGCGGTTTCCGCTTGGGTTGGCCGCCCTACGACTGGATTCCCGCTTCCGCGGGAATGACAGGATTCGGGGCGTGCAGAGGGGCGAAGCCCCTGTGCGTTA
>DAIQQD010000064.1:0-10274 GCA_036787015.1 Chloroflexota bacterium | reverse complement strand
ACATGGGTCATTCCGGCCGGAGGGTCCTTCAGTTCATTTGATGCTGCCATTCTGTGCTTCGCCAGCCACTCGATGATGCTCTCCAACTGAGCCACCGGGTCCTGAGTCACATCGACCATGATCAAGAGCAGATCGGCGTTCTTCACGATGTTGGGCAGCCAGGAGCTTACTTCGGGGGCCGTAATGGCCGGCAGGTCTACCAACTGTATCTGGACGTTCTCGTACTCCATCATGCCCGGAGTGGGCAGTTGAGTAGTGAAAAGATAGTCGCCCACCTGAGGAGCCGCTTGAGTCAGCGCCGAGACCAGTTGCGACTTGCCGACGTTCGGCAGTCCGACCAGAGCGACCTGTCCGGCCCCTTCCTTTCGGACGTAGTAGAGCTGGCTTCCCTTCTTGGCCACGAACGGCCGCTTCTCGGCCTCTTCGTAGAACTTGGCAATCTTGGTTCTCAACTCAGCCCGCAGCCGGTCGGTCCCCTTGTGCTTGGGCATGAGGGCAAACATCTCTTCTAGAGCCTTGATCTTGTCCTGGGGAGTCTTGGCCCCCCTGTAGCGCTTCTCGGCTTCGAAGTACTGGGGTGGCAGATTGGCTGGCATTGCCTTCTCCCGACGATCAATTTGAAGGGTCAACCCGGAGAGACGGGAGGGAGAGACCGGATGCCCTGGCAGTATGATATCGTGCGGGATGGCAACACGCAATACTTGACATTGAACGAAGCCATGTGCTACCTTTACCATGTACCAATAGGACCTTAACAACTGGATAGTGGAAGGAAGTTTTGGAGGGTTTGATCCTAGCTCAGGATGAACGCTGGCGGCGTGCCTAATGCATGCAAGTCGAACGGTACTCTGATTTCGGTTGGAGTGCAGTGGCGAACGGCTGAGTAATACGAAGGTAACCTACCCCCCAGTGGGGAATATCTCCGAGAAATCGGAGCCAATACCGCATGTCGTCCTCACACGCGAGTGTGATGATGAAAGCTCTCGGGCGCTGGGGGATGGGCCTTTGTCCCATCAGGCAGTTGGCAGGGTAACGGCCTACCAAACCGAAGACGGGTAGCTGGTCTGAGAGGATGGTCAGCCAGATGGGGACTGAGATACGGCCCCAACTCCTACGGGAGGCAGCAGCAAGGGATATTGCGCAATGGACGAAAGTCTGACGCAGCGACGCCGCGTGAGGGATGAAGGCCTTCGGGTCGTAAACCTCTTTTATTGGTGAAGAGTAAGGACGGTAACCAGTGAATAAGCCTCGGCTAACTACGTGCCAGCAGCCGCGGTAATACGTAGGAGGCGAGCGTTATCCGGATTTACTGGGCGTAAAGCGCGTGTAGGCGGCTTTTTAAGTTGGCAGTGAAAGGTTCCGGCTCAACTGGGATTCGCCTGTCAATACTGGAGAGCTTGAGGGCACCAGAGGAAAGTGGAACTCGCGGTGTAGCGGTGAAATGTGTAGATATCGCGAGGAACACCAGTGGCGAAGGCGGCTTTCTGGGGTGTTCCTGACGCTGAGGCGCGAAAGCGTGGGGAGCGAAGCGGATTAGATACCCGCGTAGTCCACGCCCTAAACGGTGGATACTTGGTATGGGGGGTATCGACCCCCTCCGTGCCGAAGCTAACGCTTTAAGTATCCCGCCTGGGAACTACGGTCGCAAGACTAAAACTCAAAGGAATTGACGGGGGCCCGCACAAGCAGCGGAGCGTGTGGTTTAATTCGATGCAACACGAAGAACCTTACCAAGGTTTGACATGACGGAAGTAGCAACCCGAAAGGGAAGCCAACTGTTAAGTCAGTAGCCGCCACAGGTGCTGCATGGCTGTCGTCAGCTCGTGCCGTGAGGTGTTGGGTTAAGTCCCGCAACGAGCGCAACCCCTGTCGTCAGTTGCATTTCTCTGGCGAGACTGCCCCGCAAAACGGGGAGGAAGGTGGGGATGACGTCAAGTCAGCATGGCCTTTATGCCTTGGGCTACACACACGCTACAATGGGTGGTACAAAGGGCAGCTAAAGAGCGATCCGGAGCTAATCCCAGAAAGCCACCCCCAGTTCAGATTGCAGGCTGAAACCCGCCTGCATGAAGTTGGAGTTGCTAGTAACCGCAGGTCAGCATACTGCGGTGAATACGTTCTCGGGCCTTGTACACACCGCCCGTCACGTCATGAAAGCTGGCAACACCTGAAGTCGATGCGCCAACTCGCAAGAGAGGCAGTCGCCGAGGGTGGGGTTAGTAATTGGGACGAAGTCGTAACAAGGTAGCTGTACCGGAAGGTGCGGCTGGATCACCTCCTTTCTAGGGAGTTCAGACTCCTAGGTCGATCCCCTTCGGGGGAGCCTATAGTGACAATTACCCCTCCTCCCTTCCACTATCCAGCGGTTAAGGTCTGTTTTTGCCACCAGTAGACCACGTTCCAGCAGCCACCAGAGTCTGCGATTGAGGGCGACTAGCTCAGCTGGTTAGAGCACAGTCCTGATAAGACTGGGGTCTCTGGTTCGAATCCAGAGTCGCCCACTTATGTCTACTTGCAAAAGTTTGCAGATTATCCGCAATCCCCCTTCTCCCTGGCAGCCCATCCAAGCGTCGGTCCCAAACCGCCTGTCCTACATACTGAAGGTCGACGTGGTCCGAGTCCGGCGTACACGGGTATAGCGGAAGAAGGATAGAACTCGAACCTTCGGGGTGGCTTCCTGTTTTGTACAACCGTGTGGCCAAGGCACTGGGTCAGAAGGCGTCAAGGCAACTAGGCCAACCTCGGCTCGGACTCAAAGGGGGATTATGTGGTCTTTCCTTCAATACGGAATCGGGTGAATGTTCTCCAGGTATCCCACATTGAAAGACGAATGCTAATGCTTGGTTCAAGATCGTTCATATGGAGGATCAGTGGTCTCTCATCCCGCCAAGCTCTTATGAGAGATAGCGACAAGTCGGTCGGGACTTCGATCTTCCCAGCAATGGATCGAGGAACATGGTCAGGGCGCCGCCAGTTGTTGATGGAGTAGGTTACCTGGGCAATACTCTTCCCCTCTTGGAATACTTCCCCGGTGCCATTCTTCGTATACGGGCGCATTCCCATCCAACGCTCCGCAGCTGTTTTGCCTTGATATACCACATAGCCACCAGTTTAACAAGAGTGCAGCAGAACAGCCTGCGATAACCACCATTATCGGTAGTCACGAAGCTGCCCCCACGCCCCGTATCCAAGCTGAGGTTGGACTGGTATAATCTCGCAAGAGATTGTCGCCGAACTCACTGCCCCAGTCTTTGGAGGAGGTGCTGTCGTGGAAAAGGAAGGACTGAGTTACAGTGCCCTGTTCAAACCGGCTCGGTTGGCCAACTTGCAGGTCAAGAATCGCTTTGTCCGCTCTGCGACGTATGAAGTCCTGGCTACTGAAACTGGTGAGGTTACCGATGGCATCTTGAAGACGTACCGAAATCTGGCCAGAGGCGATGTCGGTTTGATCATATCAGGGATGCTCAGTGTCCACCCTCTAGGACGTGGATACAAGTATCAACTTGGCATTCATGACCACGAGATGATTCCCGGTTTGAGCAGCCTCGTTGAGACGGTACATCAAGAAGGCGGCAAGATGGTGTTTCAACTGCATCACGCAGGGAGGCAAACCAACAAGGAGGTTGTTGGACAGACTCCTGTTAGCCCTTCAGACAAAGGCAGAGACCCTGTCAATTTCGTGAAACCGAAGAGGATGACGGAAGAGCAGATCAGGGAAGTCATTCAAGCTTTTGGGAAAGCCGCCAGTCGTGCAGTCGAGGCCGGTGCAGACGGAGTTCAAATACACGCGGCTCATGGCTACCTGGTCAACCAATTCCTATCGCCATTCTTCAATAGAAGGACCGATGGCTGGGGTGGTTCGGATGAGAATCGCTTTCGCTTCCTGAGGGAGATCGTCTTGGAAACAAGGAGAGTATTGCCAGAGGGAATGCCCATCCTGGTGAAGCTCAACACTCATGACCACACCCCACAGGAAGGAGTGACACTTCCTCTGGCCACAACATACGCCACGTGGCTGGCTGAACTGGGAATCGACGGGTTGGAATTGAGTTGCGGCACAACACTGTATTCCACATTCAACGTGTTCAGAGGCGAAGTACCTGTTCGCGAGCTTGTGAAAGCCTTTCCCTGGTGGGAGAAGCCTTTTGGAAGGCTTGTCCTGAGCCGCATGGTTGGCAGGTACGATCTGCAAGGGGCATACAATCTTGAAGCAGCAAAGATGATCAAACCTGCTGTTGGGCAGGTGCCGGTGTTCCTCGTGGGCGGACTGCGCAGAGCATCTGACATGGAGGAGATACTGGAGAAAGGATATGCGGATTTCATATCCATGAGTCGTCCGTTCATCAGAGAACCCACCTTGGTGAGGCGAATCAAAGAAGGAAGGACGAGTGTTGCCACCTGCGTTTCCTGCAACAGGTGCACTGCTGCCGTCCAAAACAACATTCCTGTTCGGTGCTATTCGAAGGGGTTCCCAAGGGAGTGAAGTTGAGCAGGGCGACGATGCCACTCGTGGTGTCGCGTCGCCTATCGTCTGTAGACGCCCTACGTCGGTCAACCCCCACCAGGATCTCGTAGAACTCCAAGATTCCCCGGCCTACCCCATCAGCCCCAGATGGTCACAGGGGGCTGATGCTACTTCCAAATACTATAGAGTAATTGGAACGTTAGCTTCGCAGTCCCGTTGGCATGCTGGGTGGGAAAAGATGTCCACCCCTCTCTGTATCCAAGCTGAGGTGGAGCCTTGCCAGCATCAAAGGGCGAACGCCAGTTGAAAGCTCGCGGTTCTGTATATCGTACACCATGGCCCACTTATGTCTACTTGCAAAAGTCTGCAGGCCGTCCGCAAATCCCCTTCCCCGTCAGCCCATCGAAGCATCGGCCCCAGACCACCTGTCCTGAATACAGATGGTCATCGGTCCAAGTCCGTTACCGCTCACCCGCGCCTCGCAGAACTTCAAGTCAATCCCCCTGTATCCAAGCTAAGCCCAAGGTGATAGAATCTGCATTTGCAGGTCGTGTAATGCAGCCGCAGTCGATGCCAGCGAGACTGGACCCCAGAACGCTCGGTTCATGAACATCGAATTTCGCACCGCCATGCCATCAGACGTGGAACCAGCCATCCCGCTGATCTACAGTTCCGGATCACACGAGTATGACTGTGCCTTCGCCGTCGGGGGGCACACCGGCCTAGACTACATCAAGTTTTCTTTCGTAACTGGATCAAGCACAGAGAGCTACGGGAGCTACCGCGTCGCGCTTGTAGATGGGCGGCTTGTTGGCATCGGTTCGTTCCTCGGCGGCGCAGCTTTCAACACGGTCAACGAGGTTAAGATTGCCTGGCAAATACTGAGGTTCTACGGCCTACCAAAGTGCTGGACTGTCATGAGAAGAGGAACTCAACTGCAGAAGCTGGAACCTCCGCCCGAGAAAGATGCGGTGTTCATCCAGAAGCTCGGTGTGAGCGAGGATATGCGGGGAAGGGGGATCGGCACAGCTCTGCTGTCAAGGCAAATCAACATCGCCCGTGTGAATGGTTTTCGCCGTTGCGTCCTGGACGTGGCCGTCACCAACCAGCGAGCTCAGCTTCTCTACGAACGGCTGGGGTTCCGGGTTGTTGAAGAGAGAAAGGGGCACGTGACAGGTTCTGCCATACACGTGCCAGACCAAAAACGCATGGAGCTCCTCCTCTGATCCGTTCTGGCCATCGCTTCTCCCAACTGTCCCCCCTCTTCGCGTGAGCTGTCATTGCGAGCGCTTCCCCAAGCCGCTCGCTGGACAAGCTTCGACATTCCAAGGCTCATGTGCGGCGGTCTGAACCAGATTGGACTATCAGGGTTTCACGGAATCGACCTGTCCAGACATAGCTGAGCAACTGAGATTACAGCCAGACCAAATGCCATTTCGAAGGCTCTGGTTTCGCCTGCGGTCCTGCTGGCTCCAGCCGGAGGGACTCAAACCCTATCGGCATCACAGAGCGAAGGCCAGTTCGAAGGGTCGAGTTCTTGATATCGTACACCATGGCCCACTTATGTCTACTTGCAAAAGTTTGCAACAGTGACGCAGGAGTGCAGGAAGCGGTCCAGGATGGCATCGGCCGCGGCGGTGTCTCCTTTCCCCTCACGCTAGTGGGATAACGTACGACATCAGCACTTGTTTGGCCTCGTCCCTGACAAACACCATGACGCTGCCTTCGTCAAGGGTCTTCCGATACTGTTTCCTCGTCCGTTCCCGGGTCCGATCGGTGAGCTCTTCAATGTACTCTCTGGCGGAGAAAACTAGTACCTTGCCGCTCGCGACGTCGAATTCGATCACCGGCTCGCGTTCCTGAAACGCGCGATACATGACGACTATGGCACCCCAGTGCTCATCGAGCTTCTCTAGGTACGGGTCGGCCTCGGACGGTAATCTTCCCATTTTCTCTCTGACCGAGCACCCCTTTCTGCAATCGGCAGTATCACTTGCTTGCCTGGTCTACCTCTTCAATCCGACAACCGATCAGGTTGGGCGTCTTGTTGAAGAGCTTGATGCGAATCCTGCCAGTGTTCCGGAGGTGCATGAGATAGTCGGCGGCGTTTGTGGGAGCCATATTTGAAATCTCAGGGTAGTCATGGCTGACGGTCCGATGGCATCGAATCAGGTAGTTCCGCAGGACGTCATCGGCCACCTGCTGGGCCGTCTTTCCATCCTTCCAGATTGTCATGGTGTCCTCTCCCTTGTCCACGGGTTCATGTGTCACCTCTCGGGTGACTGATGCAGGGTGTGCTCGGGCAATTCTACCACTTCCAAGTTCTCCAGGGGGAACTCGGTAGTCATCAGTCAGTGAGATTCGTCGCCCCCACGACGGGGGCGTGGATTGAAACGCCTCGCAAGATCGGACCATTTTGGGGGTAAGGTTCCCCAGCCTCGATTCTTACCCTGTCGATCTCACAGACTGAAAGCCAATCCGAAGTTCGGAGTTCTTGATATCGTACACCATGGCCCACCACTTTATGTCTACTTGCAAAAGTCTGCTGCCCCGCATCGACACAGGGGAAGAAGCGTACGTGCTTGCGATATCAGGGTCAAATCAGCTTACCTTGACAGCTGTGGCGCGGAGTCGCACAATCACCAGAGATAATGCGGGGAATCGTTAATGAAGCAATATGACGTAATCATAGTGGGTGGAGCTGTGGCAGGCCCGGTTGCAGCCAAATTCTGCGCTAAGCGAGGTCTCAAGACCCTGCTTGTTGAGAAAGCGAAGGTGCCCCGCGAGAAGCCGTGTTCAGGGATTCAGTTCCCCTACTTCGAGAAGATAATAGGCGACAGAATACCAGGCGAAAGGCTCTGCAACCATGAACTGACCAAGGTTGAAATGCATTTCCCTAATGGGAAGGTAGTGTCATCGAGATTTCGAATGCTCAATTTCATGAGGGACACATTCGACGAATGGCTGTGTAGACTTGCTGAGGAATATGGAGCGGAGTTCAGAGACGGCTGCAAATTCGTAGGTTTTGATGAGGCCGAGAACGGGATTATTGTTCGTCTGGAGACTGACCGGGGCATCGAGGAAGAAAAGGCCGACTATCTCATAGACGCAACTGGGATGAGACCGGCAATAAGACGCATGATTAGGAAGGAAAGCGGTTTTCAGGAAGGCAGTTCCGGTGCGACGCTGAACTACTACTTCACCGCTGATGGTGAACTTGAACATGACAAGCTCTACCAGTTCTGGAATATCGAGTTCAACAACATGATGTTTGCCTGGGTCTACAACAAGACCCTGAATGACGGAAAGGACTACTGGGTGATTGGAACTGGCTACGATCGGGACATACACATGCACTTGGAGAATTTCTTCGACCACGTTAAGCAGGAATTCCATCTCAGGAACGTAGAGATAGTGAAGAAAGAAGGATACAGCAGCAGCATTTCATTTGGCGACAGAGACAGGATTTGGCTGGGCGAAAGGAATTTCCTCATGGTGGGTGATGCAGCGGGTCTTATTGACCTTACCAGGGGAGTAGGTATGGATGCTGCCGCACTGAGCGGAAGGCTTGCTGCAAAGGCTATCGACTTGGCGCGAAGGAATAAGCAACCGGTCATAGAGGTCTATTCCCGATTGATGAATAGAGTTGTAGACCAGACCAGAAGAAACCAACAACGCGGGATATCCACTTTCAAGACCAATGATATGCTTCAGGAGTACCTTGACAGAAGTCTGCTGAAGATGGGCTTGAACATGATTTCTCAGGGTTTTCTCAATAGACTCCGAGGCGCTGAGCGACAGGTATTGCTGCCGTAGGGTGTTTATCTCGCTGTCCTCGCCCGACGACGCTCCTGGAACCCAAGGAATGGACATAGATGCATGCCACACAGGAGTCAGTAGCCAGTTGGTTATCACGCCACGGCGAAATCCAGAGGCTGAATTAGACGTGCCGAAAGCGATCAGGTGGAGGCGATGCCAGGCGGCCTTCTGGCGTGATCGAAGCCGACTGGCTCCTCAGTCATCCCCTCATCAAGACGCCATTGGCTTCGCCGGCCACTAACCCCTTTGGCATTCTCTGGCAAGCACTCTTAGATATCGGGGGATGACGAACCGGATGATTCCAAGCACGAGGCCTGTCATACCTCGTTTGGGAGTCAGCTCGATAGTCCATACCACTTGCGTTGTAGTATCAGTCCAAGGCACAAAGCTCACCCATCCCTGATGGTAATCTACGGGAAATGTCCTCCAGGATGGGTTCTTCACCCGATAGTAGAGTCGATAGGGACAGTCCGTGGCCGTGATGCCTTCACGGATGCCGGCCTTCCCGAAAAGCGGAATCCAGCGGGTACAACCATTCCCGGTCGCGTCTCCTTCCTCCTCGAGTACCATCCTGGGTGTGAGTCCCGCACCTCGTTTCCAGAGTACATCCAGGAATCTGGCCCATGTGGTGGCCTGATCCGCCTCACACAGTTGAGAAAACTCGATCACCCTAGTTCCTCTCTGACGCATAGCTGCCGGTTCATCTCCCCAATCCATCTTCACAAACCTGTCGCTGAACCAGGTCGGGCTTTTGTGCAGGAAGTTGAAGAAGCCGGCGTCCCACCCGGGCAAGTACAGCTCCTTCGGGCGACGCGAAGTCACCGCATGCACAATGGCATTGACGGCAACCTGGGGGTCCTGCGCCATTCTTGTCATTCCGGTGGACGTCATCGAGAATACTCTTCGCTGATACGCTTCTCCATAGGCATGCCGTACGTCTTCGGGTGCCTGTTGGAGCTTTCCCTGGAGCACGTCCAGGTATTTCTGATTGATCGGCGTGCGCATTACTCCGGGGGCTACGAGAGCTACTCTGATCCCCCAAGCGCTCAATTCCCGCCGCAGCGTATCTGAAAAGGCGCGCAAGGCGAATTTCGAGGCATTATAGGGCCCGTTGCCCGGAAGCGCGACCAAACCACACGTTGAACTGACGTTGACAATCCTTCCCCGGGATTCCTTCAGCCTCAGTAGGCAGAGCCGGGTGACGTTGACCGCACCGAAGAAGTTGACCTCCATTACGTTTCGGAAATCGGCGTCGGTCAAGTAGTCCGTATAGCCCGGAATCACAGTGCCGGCGTTGTTCACAAGTGCCCAAAGGTCCCCACGGTGACAAGCGGCCAGTTCCGACCGCAATCGATCGCGGTCGCCGGGAACGGTGATGTCACATTGAACTGTACGCAGACGCGCAGAAGACGTGACCGTCGAGCGCAGGCGCTGGCATCCGTCTTCAGTCCGACAAACGGCAATGACGCCATAGCCTTTGGCCAGCAGTTGCTGAGCGGTCAGCAGACCAAAGCCTGAACCACATCCGGTGACTACGACCCACCGGCTATACGGAATCATAGGTTCCTCAGGAAACCCCAAGCGATTTTACCACGACAGGCGGTCACCCTCGTCGAATTCCACAGAATGAGTACCTCCTTCTGTGCGTCTCCCTGTCGTTCTCAGGTGCGCTTTGCGGGGCTTTCATAAGAGACCTGGACACAATCAGAAGCAGAGACCATCCTCCAACCGCAACGCGAAGCCGACTACGCCAGACTGAAGGCCAGTTCGAAGAATCTGGTTCCGTCTACAGTAACGCCAGGTCCCACCCGGAGGGGCTCGAACCCGCGTCAATACTGCAGTGGGAAGATCATGGAATGAGTCTTACCTATTGAGCGAGATGGTGGACTGTTTCGGAATCCAACCGCACCGCTATTACAGACTGAAGACTAGTACGAAGTTCGCAGTTCTGGATATCGTACACCATGGCCCACTTATGTCTACTTGCAAA
>DAIQQD010000063.1:0-10325 GCA_036787015.1 Chloroflexota bacterium | reverse complement strand
CTCTGGCTGAGACTACCTTCCCTCCAGAATGGCTGGAGGAGACGTTCGAAGGGGCTAGCAAGCGGGTAGTCCCGTATGTTGTGGGTGACAAGAACAGCTTCACCATCACGATTGACGTACGAAGCAGGATCGATCCGATGGCCGGGGGCATCAAGGACGTCGTAGATGGCCATGCTGCGGAGATATACGACTACGTGACCAACGATCTCATTGTACCGGCGGCCACAGAACAACTGGCTCTTGGCTCTGACCTGCCTTATGGCATCACACTCACTGATGAAGAGATCAGCCACCTGGTGGCCAGCGCGATGCCGCAGGATTGGGCCATCGCGCAATTCAAGAGCATGATCGACAGGATAGCGGCGTACATGAAGGGCGATGTCAACAACCTGAGTCTCGGCATTGTTCTCACGGATGTCAAGTCAAGAGCAACCACTTCCCTCAATGAGCTGACCGACGAGAAGCTCACTGACCTTTTTGAAGGTATTCCGAGCACGTGTGCCAGTGAGGCCGCGTTCTTGAGCACGTTGAATCCCGATACGCTGCCTTCCTGCAAACCCGCTGGTTACACCTATGCCCAGTTCAAACAGGCTCTCGAGGCGGAGATGGGCATGACCTTCGCTCAGCGGGTCAAACAGGATGTAATCGATCTCATCCCCAACTCCTATCAGTTCGATCAGTCTCAACTGGAAGAGATGCTGGGAGATGACCTGGCTGGGACACTCGATGACGCCCGCGAGTTCATCGTTGATGACGAGGGCCAGATAACGGACCAGGATCTGCGGGAATCCGATGACGGGTCAAATGACGCTGAGGAAGAGGGTTTCGACAAAGCACGTGATACCATACACACCATCAAGATCTGGATATGGGCCCTCTGGTTCGTATCGATCTTGCTGCTGGTGGCCATCGGTTTCCTCTGTGGCCGCAACTGGAAGAGCCGTTTGCTCTGGCCTCTGTGTGTCTTGTTCGTCACCGCGCTGGTGTTACTCATCTTTGTTGCTGTGGCAGCTGCCGTTGCGCCTCTTGATGAGGGAATCGTGGATCCTCCAGAGGGCGAAGAGGCTACTCTGGCTGGTATCCGGCTAGCGGACAAGGCCGACGAGATTGCGCACAACGCCATAGACACGCTCATCTGGGGCCTGGAGCTCAAGCTGATCCTGTTCCTGGTGTTCTCAGGGTTGGCGATCGCTGGGGTTATTGTCTGGGCCATTGTCGACCGGAGACGCCGCCAGAGGCTGACGCCGGAAGAACCCACCAGCCCGCCGGCCTAGACTTGGCGGGGTGTTCTTGAATCCGGCTTTGTGGCTGAGACGATCTCTAGGGGAAGTCCGGCCATTTGGGCCCTGGTTCCGCTGGCTACGATGTAGCCGCAGCTTTTCATGGATCGTTCTGCATAGATTGGCCGGCAGTCGGCGATCTGCGGCCACTTCCTGTGGACCCACTCATACAGCCTCATGGCTGTAGTCTTCTTGCCTTCCCTGGACAGGCTGGCGACGGTGATCCGGCCGCCCGGTTTGAGCACACGCATGCTTTCCTGCAGAACCTGGGGGATCTCAAGCGTGTCAAACAGCTCCAGAGTGAAGACCATTAGAATGGCGTCGAAAGACCCATCCCGAAGAGGCAGCCGGACTGCATCAGCGCAGCACAGACCGGCTCTGGCCGCCATTCCCGATCTCAGCAGCTTGTTCCTGGTCACCTTCAGCATGCCGGCGGAGATGTCGATGCCGCAACCGTTGCCTCCCTCTCCCACGAGTCCGGCGATCCGCCTCAGGCAATGTCCTGAGCCGGGGCCGATTTCCAGGATGATCTCTCCCTCTCGGATCGAAAGCAGCTCCAAGGCTTTCTCTCCGTGTCTCCGCTCAAAGGCAACTGTCATCCACCCGTAGATGCGGCTGATGCGGTCATAGAATCGCTGGGTTTGGGCCTTCGTTCTCAGTACCGGCAGCACGGCTGGCGGGGCTGATGCGTCGTGTTCAGTCATGTCTCTTCCTTACCCGAGTTGACCAGGGAGCGAGCGCGGTGCCCGGGAATCTCCAGCCGTGGGAAGCAGAGTCCAGGGAACATGATAGCGCACCTGCCCCTGGGCGTGCGCCAAAGTACTGGCTATTTGCTGCCGTTGGCGAGCTTGTAGCCCGTGGGGCCATCCTGCTCCACCTGTACGACGATGCCCCGATGCTCCAGGAGTTGGAGGTGCGCCAGTGTCTCCCGGACGGCCAGCACCCGGTTGGTGGCGTCCATCTCAGCCCACTCGCCCACGTTCCACTCCACCCCGCGGGCAATGTCCCAGGGAGTGACGACACGGTCGGATATGGCAGTCACGACTTCTGCGAGGCGGTGGTCGTGGTGGGCCAGGATCTCATCTACCCGCTGGCTGAAGTGGGCGAAGGGCCGTTCATGAGCAGGCAGAACCAGCTTCACGTCCAGAGGCCGCACTTTGCGCAGGGCCTCCAGGTATTGCTCGAGCTGATCGAAGCTGGTGAGATGGCTGGGGGAGATGTGGGGGGTGATCTCAACCAGGATGTGATCTCCGGAGAAGAACAGCCTGTTCTCGCGGTCATACACACAGATGTGGCCTGGGGTGTGCCCCGGAGTGAGTATGGCCTGCAGTCGCCCGCTGTCGCCTACCGGGTTCGTCTCACCCTGCAGTATGATGTCCGGCTCAAGCCCTCTGGGGAAGAACTCCCTGCCCAGCGACGCAATCTCGAAAAAGCCTTCCAGTTCGGGCTCTGGAACGCCCAGCGAACGGGCCCACGGTATCATGCCATGGATGTTCCACACCTCCGACGAGCTGACTGTGGACTGTAGGATACTCCAATCGTCGTGGTGCATAATGACCTGCGCACCTGAGGCGGCCTTGATACGGTTGGCCAGACCGCTGTGATCAGGATGGTAGTGGGTAAGCAGCAGCCACCGTATCTGCTTCAGCGAGGTGTTGAGGAACTCGAGTTGGCGGCAGAGGTGGTTGAAGGATGTGCCATCGTTGTAGCCGCTGTCTATCATCAGCCAGCCGGCTTCTTCTTCTATCAGGTAACAGAGGGTTACGGATTCCTTGTCCTTTGACTTCAGTCCGAGCACAAAGGGGACCTCTATCAAGTAGGTCCCCGGTGCTACCTTGTGTGGTCTTTCTTCCATCTTGGAGCGAAGTGCTATTGGCTAGCGTGATGCCACCTATTGGGCTGTGGCGAAGGACTAATATCTGCGACCTTTCCCGCCTCCGAAGCCACCACGACCGCCGCCGCCGCTTCTTCCGCCGCCGCCTCCGAAGCCACCACGACCGCCGCCTCCGCCCCTGCCGCCCTCAGGCCGCGGGCGGGCTTCGCTGATGTCAAGGGTCCGCTCCTGGAGTACCTTTCCCTTCAGTCCGGTGAGCGCTGCCACGGCCTCGGACTTGGTAGGCATTTCCACAAAGCCAAAGCCTCTGGGCTGTCCGCTGTAGCGGTCCTTCACGATAGCTACGGACTCAACTTTGCCAAAAGCCTCGAATTCATGACGCAAGTCGTCTTCAGTTAGTTCGCGAGGCAGATTGCCAACGTAAATCTTCATCGATGTTCTCCTTTCGATTGACTGGACCGCCCTCTGGGGTTACTCCAGTGGATGGTCTCGGAGAGATCAGAGGCTGGGACAACCCCAGCCTCTGTTGCGTGATCGCCGTTCAGGCTATCGCCGATTATTCGGCTTCACCTTGTCGTAGCAACGGCTGCAATACACGGGTCTGCCTTCGCGGGGCTCGAATGGTACCTGGGTCTCGACACCACACTCGGCACACACTGCTGAGTACATCTGGCGATTGGATCTCGAACCTCCGAAACCACCACCACCGCCAGAGTCATTTCGCTGTGCTCTCTTTGCCTGGCGGCAAGCTGGGCAGCGCTTGGGCTCATTGGTGTAACCCTTGGTAGCGAAGAAGTCTTGCTCTTCAGCGCTGAACGTGAAGCTGGTGCCGCAATCTGAGCATTGGAGAGTTTTGTCTGCAGGGCTCATTGGATGACCTCCTTTCCTAAAAACTAGTTGGCTAGAGTTCGGTCATCCAAAGCCTGTAAGCATCCGCATGGATGGTTGTCCAGAGGATTGGCAGAACCTGTACTGTAACCACCACGCGTACTATACACGAAAGAGAGGAGATATGCAAGTGGCATGTCACAGCAGAAGCTTGACTGAATTGCCCAGGGCTGCTAGATTCACAAAAGGGATCATTCGTCTGGTTGGGGGGCGAATTCCGACCAAGCGGTGTGCGCGCCGGATCATTTCGCGTAACGAGTCGGCGCGTTTTGTGATTGATTTGTGATGCCTCCATCATTGATCGAGTCATAGTTGTGACGATGCGGTGATAGAGTCTCTATTAGGATAGGGTTCGGGAGGGCAGGCAAACCATGGATCCCATTTTCAGTGGGCCGAACTTGCAGGACAGTCTAGCCATGGCTGATCCGTTGGCCATCCTCGTCCTCCTTGGGGCAGTTGCTGCGGCCGCCTCGCTCTCTGTCACCGAAGGCGTCAACACATGCCTCGCTGAAGCCAGCAGTGACCAATCCCCCAAGGCTGATGACGTCGTGACCAAATGGCTCGACAGTCTGCTCATGCCTCCGCTCAATCGATAGCTGCGCCACCTTTCGTGGCTCGGCTTGACTTGCGTCTGCGGTTCTATTGTCTGTGTATCCCGTGTCCTCAGGAACTCACCAGCCTCCCATCTGATTACACTCCATGCCTGGCCGCACCGTGGGCGTCTGCTGTCAACATTACACCGGACGTCACATGATTGGACACGGCGACCGCGATACTGTCTGGCTGTATCTTCAGCGCCACCCCCTGAGTGTTCTGACTGTGATAGAATTAGAGTCCGCAAGCACGCGAGAAGAGCATGGGTTACTCTGTTAGGCCGATGAGCGCTGACGATATCCCCCAAGTCAGCGAGATTGACCGGGAAGCCTTTCCCACTGAATGGCCTCCTCCATCATTCAAGAGGGAACTCAGTTCCAGCATGGTGCGCTATCTAGTGGCCTTCGACGAGTCCCGCCCCATCGTCACCAATGCGACGATGCCCAAAAGAAGTGCGTGGGAGTCGCTGGTCGCCGGAATGAGGCACATGCTGGGCAGAGACGACGCCCCTGCCGACGTTGCCGCTGCCCAGTACACGCAGCTCATCGTCGGGTATGCTTCCATATGGATGATGGTGGATGAGTCACACCTCACGTCGATAGGAGTTCGTCAGACCTATCAGCATCAGGGCATCGGCGAAATGCTTCTCATAGCCATCATCAAGCTGTCACAGCAGATGAAGGCCGAGGTGGTGACTCTCGAAGTACGAGCCTCTAACCGCTCAGCGCAGGCTCTGTATGCCAAGTATGGGTTCAAGAATGTAGGGATTCGGCGTCGCTACTATACCGACAACAGCGAAGACGCTGTCGTCATGACCACAGACAAGATCACTTCCCCAGCCTACCAGGCGAAGCTGAGGGATATGGAAGCGAAGTACATGGGAAGGCACAAGCTTCCAGCGCCGGCTAGCGGCTAGCCGGTCTCTTCATCCGTACTCGTAGGAGATGCCGAATCCGGCCCTGGGGTAGGCCCACTCGATGGCCTCTTGATCGCAGCAGATGCGGCAACTGCCGCACTCAAGGCAACCTTCGTGGCTGAAGCTTATCTTGCCTTCCTTGAGCTTAAAGCACTCCGCGGGGCAGACGTACAGACAAGGTCGCAGATCGCACTCCTGGCAGACATCAGGCTTGATCTTGATGTGGGCCTCGGTGTCCACATCGTAGTGGTTCAGCGCCAGTCTCTGCTCCATGGTCATATCGCTCATATCGTCTTCCTGGCGGCCATCGCGTCGCGCACCAATTGCCAGAGGGAGACCTTGCCTTTCATCTCCTCGCGGGCCAGTTGCCACACTGTGCTCTTGGGATTGGCGTCCACCTCGAAGACCCTTCCAGCCAAGCTGCAGGCCAGCTCCGGATAGACGCCGTACAGCCGTGGGTTCTCCAGGAACTGCGGCGCGCCGAAGAACCGCACCAAGTCTTGAAGGACGAAGCTATCCGACATCAGCTTCACGTACTGTGACAGGGTCTGTTGGCTGAAATCATTCTTCTCCCTGGCCATCTTGACTGTCTCCGCAGCAGCTAATCCAGAGGCTAGGGCGAAGTTGAGCCCTTCCAGCGCCCGGCCGGTGGACAACACCAGGGCGGCGGCATCGCCGGCGACGAGCATTCCGTCGGTGTAGAGTTGCGGTACCATCCTGAGACCTCCGGCGGGCACCAGGTGGGCGGAGTATTCGACGGGGGTGCCGCCTTTCACCCACTCCCGCACCGTTGGGTGCTCTTTGAAGCTCTCCAAGAGCTCCACGCTCTTCAGCTTGTTATCGAGGAGTGCTTTCAGTTGAACCACGATGCCCAGCGACAGGCTTTCCTGGTTGGTGTACAGGAAGCCGCCGCCGTGGACGCCGCGGGTGCAGAAGCCCAAGAAGTGTATGGCGGCACCGCCATCAGGCGTGACATTGAACCGCTGCTCGATGGTCTCCCGGGGCAACTTGATGACTTCCTTGACTCCCTGGTTGACGTTCTCTGGCGCCAGGCTGATGCCCAGGCCAGCCTTGTCGGCCAGCAGGGAATTGACCCCGTCCGCGGCGATGACTACTTTGGCTGCAATGCTGTCGCCGCCGGCCACAATCCCGGCTACGCGGCCATCATCCATGATCAGGTCGTCGGCCCGGCTGCCGGTGATCACCATTCCCCCCGCCTCCTCCACCTTCTGGGCGAACCAGCGGTCGAACTTGGCCCGGAGGACGGTGTAGCCGGCGGACTCGGGATGATCGGAGGTGTCCTTGTTGAAGTCGATGGAAACGGAGGACTTCTCTGAAAGCATGGATATGACGTGGCGCTGGACGCGCCGCTCCACCGGTGCTTCCTTCCAGAACTCGGGGATCAACCCGTTGAGGACGGAGCCATAGAGCACACCGCCGGTGACATTCTTGCCTCCGGCGAACTTGCTCCTCTCGACCAGCAGGACCTGGATGCCGGCCTTTGCCAGGGTGTAAGCGGCGGCGCAGCCGGCCGGGCCGGCGCCGACGACAACAACCTCGAAGCCATCACTCATGGCTGAAGAGTATAGTGGCGGGCGTGGCCCGCTGCAAGCGGGGCGTGCTGACGTGGGTTCTGCTTTCGTGGCGAACAAGATCTTGTTGGTCTGTGGAATGAACAGCAAGCAACACACCGGAATGCTCCACTTGCAGCGCATGACATAATACCCATACAATACGAGACGACAAGAGAAGGTTAAGAAAGGTCTGCAAGTGAATCTGGCGGTCCAACTAGCTCCCAACAATCAGCGCGGTCTGTTGCTGAAGAATTCCGTGATGACCGCGTCCGGCACCTTCGGCTATGGGACGGAGTATGCCGACTTCGTCGACATTCAGAGGCTGGGCGCCATCGTCTGCAAGGGAACTACCCTGGAGCCGCGGGAGGGCAATCCGCAGCCCAGGCTGGCGGAAACCCCGTCCGGGCTCCTCAACTCGATCGGCCTCCAAAACGTCGGGGTCGAGGCGCTGATCAAGGAGAAGGCTTCCATGTGGGTTGGGTGGCAGGTGCCGGTCATCGTCAACATCGCTGGTGAGAGTATTGACGACTATGGGAGGTTGGCGGCCAGGCTGGATGGAGTAGCTGGCGTCAGCGGACTGGAAGTGAACGTCAGTTGCCCCAACGTGAAGTCCGGCGGCATGGAATTCGGCACAGATCCGAAAGCGGCGGCATCCGTCACGAGGGCCGTGAAGAAAGCCAGTTCCCTGCCCGTCATTGTAAAGCTGACCCCAAATGTCACTAGTATTGTCGAGATCGCCGAGGCGGTCGCGGAAGCAGGTGCTGATGCCCTTTGCCTCATCAACACGCTGCGGGGAATGGCTATTGACGTGTCCGCGCGGAAGCCGTCCCTGGGCAACATCTGCGGCGGTCTGTCCGGGCCGGCCATCAAGCCGGTGGCCCTTCACATGGTCTACCAGGTCGCGGGCCGGGTGAAGGTGCCGGTCGTGGGGTGCGGCGGCATCATGTCGGCGCAGGATGCACTGGAGTTCATCATGGCCGGGGCCAGCGCCGTCGAGGTAGGGACTGCCCAGTTCGTCAACCCCCGCGCGCTGCTGGATGTCCTGGAAGGGATCGAGGAGTTCATGCAGCGGCAGGGCGTCAAGGACATCTCCGAAATCGTTGGCGCGGCGCGGTGAATCAGGCCATCTTGGGTGACATAACCCCGAATTGCTATAATCTAGGTACACGCTATGGATAGCTTTCTGGAGAAACTCGAGACGGTAGACCGGCGCTACGAAGAGCTGAATGAGCTCATGGCGTCCGGCACGGGACAGTGGCAATCGCTGTCCAAGGAGCAGGCCGGGATTGCCCCTGTCGTGGGGAAGTACCGGCAGTACAAGACGGTGGTGAAGCAACTGGCGGAGACGGAGCAACTGCTGCAGGACAACGAGGATTTCGATTTGAAGGAGCTAGCCGAACAGGAGATCGAGTCGCTGAAGAAGCGCCGCGATGAACTGGTGCAGGACTTGAGGGTAGCGTTACTGCCCAAAGACACCACCAGCGAGAAGGATGCCATCGTGGAGATTCGCGCCGGCACCGGTGGGGAAGAGGCGGCTCTATTCGCCGGAGATCTCTACCGGATGTATCAGCGCTATGCCCAGAACAACGGCTGGAAGACGGAGATAGTCGACAGCAGCCAGAGCGAGCGGGGCGGGTTCAAGGAGATCATCTTCGAGGTGAAAGGCAAGAATGTCTTTGGCCGTTTGAAGCATGAGCGTGGGGTGCATCGGGTGCAGCGGGTGCCGGTGACCGAGGCCAGCGGCCGCATCCACACTTCTACTGCCACAGTAATCGTCATGCCTGAAGTTGAGGAAGTGGATTTTGACCTGAAGCCAGAGGATTTGAAGGTGGAGTTCTATCATGCCAGCAGCGCCGGCGGCCAGAACGTGAACAAGGTGGCCACGGCGGTACGTATCTACCACCTCCCAACCGGAATCGTGGCCAGTTGCCAGGACGAGAGGTTCCAACTGCGCAACCGGCAGAAAGCGATGGCTGTATTGCGCGCCCGCGTCCTGGATCATGAGGAGCGCAAGAAGCAGGAAGAAATGAGCAAAGAACGGCGCTCCCAGGTAGGCTCAGCTGAGAGGGCGGAGAAGATACGCACCTACAACTACCCCCAGAACCGCATCACGGACCACCGCGTGGGGCTGACGCTTCACAAGCTGGCGCTGGTCCTTGAGGGCGACTTGGACGAACTCATCGATGCCGTGGCGGCCGACGAAAGGGCCCGGCAGCTAGAGGAAGCCGTTGCGTGACCCTCAGGGAAGCGCTTCGCCAGGCTGAAGCTCAAATTGCGCTCCAGAACATCCCCGATGCCCGCATAGAAGCCGAACTGCTGTTGATGCATGCCCTGGGCATTCAGAGGGCGGAGCTCTATGCCAGATTGGCGGAACCTCTTCCTTCTGCGGTTGGGGACAAGTTCGAGGCCCTTGTCGAGCGGCGTCTCCGGCACGAGCCGGCGGCATACATCCTGGGCCGACATGAGTTCTATGGCGTCGAGTTGTACGTCGATTCCCGGGTGCTGATCCCCAGGCCGGAGACCGAGTTGCTGGTGGAGACGGCGCTGGTCTTTGCGGAGCGGCGTTTCGGAGGAGATCAGCCGTGCTCTATTGTGGATGTGGGGACAGGGAGTGGTGCGATTGCCATAGCTCTAGCCCTGCATCTGCCACAGGCACGCATATACGCCACCGACGTCTCATCCGGCGCCATCGATGTTGCCCGTGTCAATTGCACAAGGCACGGCGTCAACGGGCGAGTGGAGTTCCTTCTAGGCGATCTGCTGGATCCTCTGTCACGGTCAGTGGACCTGATCGTGGCCAATCTCCCGTATGTGAAGGATGCCGACATCCCGCAATTGATGCCGGAGATAAGGGATTTCGAGCCGGTGGCGGCGCTGGCCGGAGGCGCCGATGGCCTGGACAAGGTGCGCCTGCTTCTGGCCCAGTCGAGAGGGCATCTCCTGCCGCGGGGAGCCGTCATGCTGGAGATCGGTCTCGGTCAGGCGGAAGAAGCCGTCTCCATAGCTGCCAGACATTTCCCTGAGAGCAAGGTTGATCTACTGAAGGACTTCGCTGGCATCGAGAGGGTCCTGCGGATTATGACGTGAAGGCTCTGCAACGTCCCGGGACGGCCAAGTTCAAGCCGTGGCTCTGCACACAGTTCGCTCTCAACCCCCTGGAATCCCCCACTCTTGGGGGATAGAAAACAAGGGACCGAGGGACACCCTCGGACTCCCGGCAGCATTCTGCTGCACCGTCA